>JAAYJG010000174.1 GCA_012523055.1 Ruminiclostridium sp.
CTGCTTCAACACAATAAATGCCTGGTGGTATTGGGGAGGCATTCCACCGAAACAGAGATTCAAAAATGGGTACAAACCGGCTTAAGTGTCGTCACCAATGTACCGGCTCTTTGGAGTACGCAAATCCTCAGTGAAAAAGGAACTGTTTGTGATGTTGGTATTCTGCCGCTTTCAGAGGTATATAACCTGAAGCTGTACGGCAGGAACGAAGATTTTCTGAAAAAGGTGACCATGGTCGTTTTGCTGGAGCCTTCAGGAATCATCGCCACCGGTCAAATGGGCTTAAGCGTTTTGGTTGACAGAATACAGAGCAGAGATAAAAAAATCGCTTATTGCGCATGCGACAGGAATGTGGACGGCCTTTTGGACAGCATGTCCCATATTCTGAAAACGAACATGGTAGAGGTTTCCGCCACCAATATGGCCTATAATACCTGCTCCCATGTTGTGTTTGACGTGGATGGGGAATATCTGCACCACCGCGTTTTTTCCGGTGTGTCCAGATACCTGGGGGTTGGTACCGAGCTTTCGGCAGCGGGACTTCAGAATCAGGTGCGGCAGGTGCAATGGTATTCCAGCAATGCAATTCCGTTATTGGATATTCACTGGTTATATGGCCAGTATTACAAAACCATCTGCGATTATGTCGGGCTTCCACCGAACCAGGGAGCATTGGATGAAGCGTTCCACTTCATCCCCCATCTCTGGGGCGCTGAGAAAAAGGAAAACGCCTTTATGGTGGTGGAGGATGAATACAATAATGTGTTTGAAATTTCCCGCCAGTATACGGGAAGAGCCAGCCGGCAGGGGTTTGTCTGCATCCTGGCGCCCAACTACCTGCTGCGCGACTATATGCGGGCAAACCAGGATATTTTTATAGCCGATCCCAAGGCTGTCCCTGCCATAATGCCCGATTACGCCAGGACCGGGCGCAATGTCGCGCTGAAAATGATCATGCTGATGGCAGCCGGTCCCCTGTGTGAAATGGATGTGGAAAGGGAACTGATGGTTGCCGGAATTCCGGTAACCGATGTTTATGAAACCTTGATTGGTTTAATCAAGCAGTTTTTTGATTTTGACAAATCACCGGTGACACTGGAATACCGAAACGAATTTATTGGCGATGTGTTCTGTGAGCAAATCCGTTATTACAAAATTACAGACATGGAATTCATTCAACAAAACATTCATCCCCTTCAAAATGCTTATTTTGTTGCCGAGGATGAAAAAGGAAACACCCATTACCTTGGTGGAAAGCTGCTGGGCCATGTCTATCAGTCCTTTTTACCCGGTCAGTTCATCACCTTTGCGGGAAAATATTATGAGGTCTTGTCTATCACACAAAAATCGGGGGTATTGCTCAGAAGGGCTTCCGAGTTTATTAAAAACCGCCGTTACTACAGGCAGCTTCGAAACTATGTCATCACCGACACCCAATGGTCAGATTCCATGGAAGACAACAAGACCATTTCCGGAATTCAAGTGAACAGGGGTACGGCCACCATCACTGTCAGTACCCAGGGTTATCTGGAAACAGAATGCTTCAACAACATTCGAAATGCAAAATGCGTGAGGATTAACGGCATCCCCGACAGAACGTACAGAAGAAAACACATTCTGCGGGTGGCCCTGCCCGATTCAGGCGCAAAAGTTTGCCAGACCATCACTTTACTGCTGAATGAAGTTTTCAGAACCGTTTTCAGTGAAACCTGTTCTTATATTTCCGCCATCACCCCCACGGCAGAAGATTTGAATGCTCTGTCAGGGTTGTTCCATGGCTTCTCTTCGGATGAAAAAGATGTTATTTACCTTATCGAGGACAGCCAAACCGATCTGGGGCTGGGGATCGCGGCAGAAAGAAACCTGAAGCGTTTGTTGGAAATCGTTTGTGATTATTTGTCGTGGCTGAAGGAAGGGGGTACATCCCGATACCTGCATTTTGGGTTTGACGCACCCCCAGAGGCTATTGATTCAGCAGGTGCTTTGCAGTATCTGCAAAAGCATGAATTCCACAAAAACCCCCTGAAGCAAGCCCGGGACAAAGCACATGAAGCCGAGAAGCTACTTTCTGAATACAATCCCCGTCAGGAAGATGTGCATTTTTGCGATTTCTGCGGTATCGAACTGTCCGGCGCCGAATATGATGTGCTTTCGGACAAAAGAGAGCGCTGCAACCGTTGTTCGAAGACCGCGGTAAAAACAATCGATGAGCTGAAGAATATTTATAAAACCGTTCACCGTAACATGGAAACCCTTTATGGCATCAAAATTAACACCAGTGTAAAGGTTCAGTTTGTATCGGCCAGCAAGGTGGCAAGAAAAGCACAGCAACACTTTATACCCACCCCTGGGTTTGATTCGCGCGTAACAGGTGTGGCGATAGAAGATAAGCATGGGTATACCATTTTGATTGAAAACAGTGCCCCGAAGCTTTCCACCGTGGCCACGATTGCGCATGAGCTGACACATATCTGGCAATATCTGTGGTGGGACACGAAAGCCATGATCAAAAAATATGGCCGTAAAGGTGTTTTGGAAATTTACGAGGGGATGGCAAAATGGGCTGAAATTCAGTACCTGCTATTGATCAATGAAAAAGCCAGGGCAAAGCGGGAAGAAATTGTCACAAGGTTAAGTGAGGATGTATACGGCAAAGGGTTTCTGCGTTTCATAGAAGTGTATCCGTTTTCTCAGCAGACCTACATCACCGGGAAAACACCCTTCGACAACAAAAAGCTTCCGCTGGAGTAAAGGAAATTAAACAGACCGATTAAGGAGGGGGATTATGTATAAACCTAGCCCCATAGACACAAGCCATATTATGCTCCCTGAAGAGATTGTCGGGCTTATGGAAAAGCTTGCTGAGAATACACATGAGGTTTGGTCAAGTCAACGCATAAAAGACGGATGGACATATGGAGAGATACGAGATGATGCTCAAAAAACACATCCGTGTTTGGTTCCATATGATGATCTACCGGAAAATGAAAAAGAATATGATCGGGTCATCTCGGCCAATACACTGAAGATGATTTATGCCTTGGGGTATGAGATTAGGAGAAAAGAAGATTAAGGATGAAAATCGCTATCTTGTGCAAGCTTGATAGTATGAGAGGAGAAGCAATGTGATGGAGTTTCTTCAAGAGATGAACAAGGTTTTGTTTTCGGGCTGGGACAACCTGTTATCCGTACAAAAACAGCCCATTCCCACCATTATAGGTTCTTTGGTCATATTGCTGATCTTTGTTTTTTTGTACCTTGCGTTGTTTGTATATAATCGAAACAGGCATCGCTTTAATATGATACTGGCAACCCTTGTTACCATTTCAGGCTTGATTTTATATACCATCGGCTATATGGGTGATGGAAACCAGGGGCTTGCTGAAGTCCTGCCGCACGCGATTTTCAGTGTTGTTCGAATGTTTACTGCAAGTGATGATTATTCATTGTTTGTTTTGAAAACTGAGGTCATTTCAAAGCAATGGTATCTGATAACCTTCTGGGTAACCCACTTACTGGCTGTGTTTGTTTCCTTTTCAGTTATTTTGGAGATTTTCGGCAAGGGGTTATTCCAAAAACTAAAGCTCTCTTTGAGCTGTTTATATAATCGATACCACATTATCTTTGGCGTGACCAATCAATCTCTGTATTACGGAGAAAGCATTTTAAAAAAATCCGGACAATCGAATGAACCCGACTCAGAAAACAACCGCCGAAAAAGCCACAGAATCAGCAGAAATAACCCTTGTGTTATCTATTTTGATTCTGATGTTTCAAAGGAGTATCAGGATAAAATCTTTGACATGGGCGCGATTTTGCACACGGTGCCGTTTATGAAGGACGGAGTAATCAATCATAAGGCCTTCCGGATATTCGGGTTGAAAAAAATGAATCCCAAAGTCGTTGAAAAATACCTTCAGCAAGGTAAACTGCAGTATTGGTGGATCCGTTTTCTATATCCATACAGTAAAAAGTACAGATTTTATACCTTCATCAATCATGATGAATTAAGCATCACCATCATTCAACGTCTGATGGAATATTTGAGCAGGACATGCATGATTCCAGTTGAGCGTTTACAAATTTACATGCTGTCACAGAATTCGAGAGCCAATGAGGTTCTCGAAAAAATGAGAAGAGATTTTAAGAGTTATTATCACAACAGAAACATTCTGGCCAAGGAACCCTCGAAGAATCAGAAGAATGAAACCATTCAAACAAGTAAGCCGACAGGTCTTTATCAGGTTCAAATTATTGCCGAAAGTGAGATGGCAGCATCAGAATTGTTTCGTCGCAAGCCCCTCTATAAAATGCTTGGAATTCAAAAAGGGAAACAAACTATTCCATTTACCATCATGATAATTGGAGCGGGTGAATTGGGGATAGCGGTATTAAGAAAGGCAGTTGCCCAGGGACAGTTTGTTTCAGAAGGACTCGAAGGGAAAAGCCCTTTTAGCGCTTTTGTCATCGATAAAAATGCAGCGCTGATTCAGGCACAGTTTGATTTGAATTATCCGGAAGTGAGAGAAAAGTATAATGTGAAATTTATAGAGGACGATGCTCTTGGCGAGAAAACAATCAATACCCTTAAAAGCCTGAAGGATGATCTGAAGTATATTGTCATAACGCTGGGACAGGATGAGTTAAATACGAAGGTAGCCGTTGAAATTGCGGCATGGTATCGTCGTGAACGCATTGAGCCGGGTGCGATCGCGGTGCATGTCAGGGATGAGGAGCAAATTCTGGAGAAGTGCGAGAAGCTGGACAGTAAGGGAACTCATTTGTGTTCAGAGCAGGGTATCATTCGATTTGGTGCTTTCCGTAATGTTTTCTCAATCAATGAACTGTTTGGGGAAAGGCCCAAGAAGCGCATTCTTAGCGCTGTATTGCTAAAGCATTTGTATGACATCACCTATGATATTGAAACGAGTTCCGAAGAAAAAGCGGCTCTGTTTGAAGAATTCCGTAACGCCAATCATGATAACTTTAGCGCGTTAAAGGTGCATCATCAGTCCTGCCTAAACGAACAGATGGAGTTGATAAAAAAATCGTTTACAGAAGAGCTGAATCAGAAAATGAACAAACAGGGATTGCAGGTTTTATATCGTAACTTTTATGCAGATCGTCTCTTTCTTCAAATGTCAAATATTGCATCTGCTGAGGCGATGGAAGTATATATGAATGAGGATACTGACCAGGATGTAATGCAGGTTTATTATCAGAATGAGCATCTTCGCTGGAATGCGTTCCATCGCATCCATGGGTGGAGAAAGATGAACACTGAGGAGTATTTTCAAAGAAAAGATCAAGTTATTCAGGAACTCAGGAGCGCACACGAAGAAGGTAAAAATGATATTCATCAGTTAATGCGGTTTAAATATGATGGTGTGCCCTTATCGGGATTGAAGTTCCATCAGGATGTGAAAGCTAAAAAGCATGCCTGCATCATCACGTGGGATGAACTGGATACCTTGAATGAAAACGAACTGCAAACAAAATGGGATGTTTACAATGAAATTATAAAGGCAGCAGGAGATATCTTTGACAAGACCAATTTAAGTAAAGCTGAGGATGATTCTATTCAAGAACTCATAAAGTTTTTAACACATATACCTTATTATCAGAAATACGATCGCGTATTTTTGGATAATCGCTGTGAAATCATGAAATACCAGAATAGACTTAATGACTTATAATCATTGCAGCAGATGATTCGACACGGAGATTTTCATTATGGAACAACTATACATCGTAAAAAATATTCATAAGGCAGACATTATTGGTGATATTCACGGCTGTTATGAACAATTGGTTCAACTGCTTCAAAAGCTTGGTTATGAGATCAGCGAGCAGGGATTGATTGCAAATCCCATTGAAGATCGCAAGCTGATTTTTCTTGGAGACCTGAGTGACAGAGGGCCTGATCGTATAAAGGTTCTCAAGCTCGTAATGGATGCTGTTGAACGCGGCATAGCCATATCAGCAAGGGGAAATCATGACGATAAGCTTTTCAGTAAGCTATCCAGGAATAAAGAAGCAAAAGGTGAACTTTTAAAGACAATCCAGGAAATTGACGAACAGGGTGAGGCGTTCAGAAAAAGGCTCATTGCTTTTCTTGATTCAATGCCATATCAGATTATTATCGACAATGATAATGTGGTAATTGCGCATGGTGGTATGAAAGAAGAGCTACAGGGTGAAAGCTCCAACCGTATGAAAGCATTTGCCATCTACGGAGATCCTACAGGTGAATTTGATGAACATAATCGCCCCATACACAACGATTGGGTTGCAGATTACCATGGTGAACGTACGGTTGTTTATGGTCATATTATCACAGAAAAGGCGGAGTGGCGGAATAATACAATTGATATTGACACAGGTTGTTATCAGACAGGCATCCTTACTGCTCTGCAGTGGCCAGAAAAAGCTCTTGTCGATACAAAAGAGTTAAACTGAAAGAATTATTTTATTGACCATTCTGGATCGGGATTAATGACCCAATAAGTAAGAACTCATTTTCATCGAAAAAACACAAACAGAAGTGCTTTAAAGAAGAGTTGTCACGAATATGACCTGCATTGAAAAAACCATAAATCCTCTACTGGTATGAAAAATAAAACTTGAGGTGATGATAATGAAAATAATTCAAAAAAGCGAAGATGGTAAAACTTGCATTCCATACCCCATGTGTAAGTATTTAATTCCGTTTCGATTTAATGGAAAAAACATGGAGTCGATTGTTGAAAAGCTTTCAGGTTCAGGCTGGAAATCAAATAATGAACTATCAGAAAACGAGTTTCTCCCGCATATTAAGCATATACTGGATCAAACGAAAAAAGAAATCATTTGTCATCGACTTATCCATAAGAGAGAGAAAACAAAAATACTATTTGATGAAAAGGTTACCAAAAAACGAACAGCAATAGGTACTCTTGAAAGCGATGAAATATTCTTGTTTAAAACAGGTGCCGGTTTTTATACTTTTGATGTTTGCTTTCCCGAGTTGAATTGTATGAATGACTTAATTATTTGGAGTAATAACATAAAGGACATCTCACACATTAGTATACATATCCAAAAAGAAAAAGAAGAAAAAATTGTTTTTTGTGATGACATGACCTTAAACGGTGATGAAGAAGAGCATGTAAGTGCAATAGATTACACAAGAAACAGGACTACAGTTAAGATACCCAGAAGGTTTCTTCCAGGGATAAGTAACGAGGGAGAAGTGAAGATAACAAAAGATAGCAACAAACAACCCGTAATTAGGTATTCCACCACCTGTTGTGTGAGCATCCACACATTTATTGAAAATGTGTTGGCAGAAGTGGGTGATATAACATATTTTAATGAGTTTGTCTATGATAATGGTAAGAAGTCAATGGCATCCAAGGCTAATATATTCATAGCATGTCTTGTGGAAAAAACCGAAGACAAGAACGCACTCATGAGCAATGCGTTTTTACTGTCAAGAGGGTATAAAAGCTCGTATAAAAAGACTATCGTGCAAGAAAACGATAATGTTTTTTCAACGTTCGACAACATTTACTGGGCGGTCTCCCGAGAAGGAATGGCGAATTTAATCAGTATTGTGGATGATGAGACTACTAATCAGTTTTTAACAGGTACATATCGCAACAGACTCGAGAATTATTTCTTTTTATATATTCTGGCATTGCATCAATACTATGGGTTGTTAATACTGGCGCAGGACATTTCAGATTTACCCAGTTCAGTTCAGGACTATCTGAATCATGATGACTATTATCAAAAATTATTCAATGTCTATGATGATATTAATTTTATGTACCTCAAATGTGTATATCATGAAGTAACGCATATCAGTCATCAAGCGCAGGTATATAATGAGCTTTATGATGTATTGGGTATTGATTCGTTGTTAAATGAAATAAATTATGAGATGGACAGGCTTACAGGTATAGTAAGTCAAATACGAAACTCCAGGCAACAGGAGGAATTCAGAAAACAACAGGAACAATGGGAAAGAGAAAATACCGAACGTGAAAACAGAAAAATGGAAAACGAAGAAAGAGATAAGCAGGAAGCATGTGAAGCAGAAATGAGGAGTAATCGCGAAAGGATTTATGCGATTATCGGTGGTATATTTGCATTCTTTTCAGTAGTTGAGGCATTGTGGAGCATCGCGGTACTTTCCGACTTAACGGGCATATTGAATTTACAAATCAATAACACAATTATTCAGATGACATTTGTATTTAGTTTAATAATTATAGGTATTATTGTTGGGGCTATCATTTATGTGTGCTGGTTAAAATCACTAAATAAACAGAAAAAGAAGTTGTAAATTCAATGATTGTAAATATTTAAGCCGAAGAAACGAGGCTTCACAGTAAAATACGACAAAACTATGATCTGTGTAAACATAATCCGGGATTAGGGAGTGGAAAGGTTTGAATGAAAAAACAAAGTTAAGCAAATTTATCAGCCTTGTATTAAGGCACCATCCTGAAGTGATTTCGCTGAAAATCGATGAGTATGGCTGGTGCGATGTTGACGAGCTTATTGCTAATTTGAACAAACACGGAAAATCTATCACTCATGAAATATTGCAAGATATTGTAGATACAGATGAAAAGCAAAGATATTCCTACAATGAAGACCATACCAAAATCCGTGCAAATCAGGGGCATTCAATCAATGTTGATCTGGGCCTCAAGGAAGAAGAACCACCAGAGTTCTTATACCACGGAACTGTAGAGAAATTTATAAGTTCAATCATGAAAAACGGGTTACAAAAAGGGCAGAGGCAGTTCGTGCATATGAGCTATGATATTGAAACCGCGGTGACTGTTGCAAAAAGAAGAGGTGTCCCTGTTATCCTTAAAATACATTCGGGGAAAATGTTCCGTGACGGTATAAAGTTTTATAGATCAAAGAATAACGTGTGGCTTTGCCATTCAGTGCCGGGCAGTTACATAGAACAAATGGAAAGCTCTCCTTGAATATGCATTTATAATCAAATATTTTGCTTGTAAAATGGCAATAAATTATCAGTCGATCCATGGAAAAAATATATAAATATTTCCCCGGATCTCATAAATTTTTCACCTCCTTTGTGCCATAATATTTCTACATTCCACTAAGGAGGTGAGTGCTGCAGGGCATTTTCCAACTCGCGGCCAGGTGCGCTGATAGACGCCCTGGTGAAGACTCAGTCGCTGGAAAGCGTTATACTTCTGGATGAAGTTGACAAGTCCGATGGTGGCATAAAGGGAAATCTGGTGGAAGATGCCCTGCTTGAGATCCTGGATACGGGCAATTCGAAATTTGTTGATCATTTTATTGGTCTGCCGGTAGATTTATCGTCCACGCTCTTCATTGCTACCTGCAATGATCCTGAAGAGGTCTCCAAACCATTGATGGATCGTATGCAGCATATTGCGATTGACGGATATTCCGCAAGCGAGAAATATACTATCGTCAAGGAATACTTGCTTCCCGAGATCATCGGGCAGCACGGGCTTACAAAGAATGACATGGAGATTGACGAGGATGTAATCTGGCTGATGGTTCGCTCATGCCCTTCTTCCGGTGTTCGGGATATTGAAAAAACCCTCGCGAGGATATGTCAGCATGTGGCTTACGAAAAAGAATGCAGCAAGCAAAAAAGTATTTACATTGATAAGGCAAAATTTCGGATCATAACCGATCCAACACAAAGAAAAGCTGAACCAGATGAAACAGATAATGAAAAGCCTCATCCGGTATTTATGATTAAGTGGTCGAGGGTTAGTTTTGATTTTGGTTACTATATTGCCAGATATGCCTCAGAACGGTGTCCTGATTTCAGGCTGGTCAGGGAAGAAGACTCTTCTTTTGTGATTGCGCTTAAAAAGAAAAAAGATGCAGAGCGCTTAAAAGAAATGTGCTGGAAGATTTCAGAGCAGGTCATCAAAGCTTGGCAGTTACCCCCAAACCAGATCGCTCAATTTTATCAAATTGAGGAGTTGAAACCCCTGTCCAAAAGCGAATTCAATGCCAGCAGGAGAGCTCCGACAAATGATAACTGTCGGTACTTTGTTACAAAAGCCGGTTGAAAGAACAGGAGTATGTTTTTGCTTGAGTATTCTGTCCAGGAGACCTTGTCGCTGCTGATAAGCGTGATCCTATGCGTATCCGTCCATGAATTCAACCATGCGTTCGTGCTTTATTGCTTTGGTTATAGTGGTGTAAGGCATCGGTTAACGCTGAATCCATTTGTCCATTTCCCAGTGTACAGTACAGGATTATTGCTTTTTACCGGTTTTGTTTTCGGAAGGCCGGTTATATTTGATATAGAGTGGTTGGAAGAGAAAAAGAACAAGTACCTCATTTTAATTCTGACAAAAGTGATGGGTCCGGTATCCAACCTCATCAGCGCGGTTGTGGGTGTAATGCTGATGAAATATGTGTATCTGTGCCCATATGCGAATGAAGCGGTGCACCATTTTTTTGCAGAGAACCTATATTGGATTGTTTACTTTAATATCTATTTTTTCTTCTTTAACATGCTGCCCATTTCGCCGCTGGATGGAGGAATATTTCTTCAAGTGCTGTCCTTGCGTATTTTTGGCTCATCCTTCGTGCTGGACATCATTGGAATCGTTTTCGTGCTGGTCATCCTGGTCTGTTCAATTTTTGGGCTGAACATTCCTTTGCTGGATGAGTTTCTTATGCAGGCACCAGAAGCGTTGGTGGATTGGTTGATTCAGTCGTTTGGTATTTACAGGTGGTAAAAGCAAGAAGAATTTTTGAGACGGGAGGTTGCGTGATTGTACAGCAACAATCTGGAAACCTTGTTCCTGGTCTGGTTTGCGTTTGTGTTGTCATTGACAGCACATGCATTCGGCCATTTAACCATCAGGAACAGCTTCGGCGGTAAAAAGAAAGATAAATCAAGAGACTCCAGAAACCCGTTCATGCACGTATCCGTGATCAGCATGATCGTAGGGCTCTTGTTCGGGTTTATGTGGGCCAAGCCGGTCTTTTTCAACAACCGGCTGGAAAAGAACAAACCCGTATCCAGACAGATCGCTTTTCATTTAAGCGGCATAGCGGTAAACCTGTTTCTGGCACTTGTTCTTACGCTGTTCAGGTTTATTATGTCCAAGCTGTTTGGCAGACCGGTGGAGTTTGAAGTAGGTATGGACCAATCAGCGGCTTCCATGTTCCTTTACCGCCAATTAAGCTGCCTTATTTCAGCCAATCTCTTCGTAGCATTCATTGCGCTTTTGCCTTTGCCCGGCATGGATGGGTTTAACCTGCTGTGGGTATTTGTGGAGAAAAAGGGCATAGTGATCAAGCATAAGGTTTTATATAGCATCAAGGCGGTTACCTTATCCCTTTTTCTTGTGTTTTTGTTTTATTCCGCATTGCATTACAGGTATCCGGTCTTCGAGCAGTACCAAGTGCTCCATACCCTTCTGTTCGGGCAGGATACGGTTTCACAAGTTGTTTTTCATTGAGTTATCACCTTAAAGGAGTGAAAAAATTGATTTCGAAATCTCATATTTTTGTCCGCTTCACCGTATAGAATGATAATATGAAACCTGTAGCAAACCGTCAAAGTGTATCTGTACAGCATTGCTAAAGTAAACACACGCGCATACACATCGGTTATGAAATGCCCAACAGCTATTGATTAGGAAGCCCCCCTTCCTTTTCAGAGAAACATATCTTTTTTTAAGGTATGTTTCTCCTTTTCTTTTCTCTAAAAGTAAACCCTTGACACTGCCATCATGGTCTTCAGGAAGGGTTTTCAGCCGAGATATTGCTGGACAACGATGAGAACCATCAGAAAAAGCGTATTCCCTTTTTTCCCATATTCATTTATACTGGATACACAGGGTGCCTGTACATCAAGCAAGCAGGAGCAAAACGATGAAAAAACAGGATATTGACAAGCGCAGCGAAAACTTGCTAAGCCTCCTTCAGTCCAACAAAGGTTATACCAAGCACGAACTGTCCGAGGAGCTTGGAATTTCCCTGGCCACGTTGGGCAGGGACTTGAAATCTTTAAAAAGCCGGATGCATGTCATTCGCTGTACCGACGGAAAATACTATTATGAAAAAAAGCTGGATCGTTATTTTCAACACAAAAAGTATTCAGCCGCGAAGCACAAGGCTGTATAAATCCTGCTTCATATCGAAAAAAACCCTGGCTGCACTGAATTTGCCCTGAAAACTCACTTTGTCAAACAGAACAAGGACGATGATTCAAATTCCGGCTCCATGTGCGAGAAGACCTTCCATAAATACATCAACGAGCTTGTTGCACAGGGAATTATCATGACAGGCCTTTCGAAAACAGGCCAGCGCACCTTTTCCCTGGCCGATAAAAAAAGTCAGACCGAAACATTATCGGTTGAATTATGTGTTAAAATGATTCAGTTCATTCGGGCAAACCTTGGTCCGCTTCCCTTTGACAGTCAGCTGAAAGCCATCACAGACAAACTGGAAAATGCCGTAATTCACAGCCTCAGTGGCAGTTCCCTGGCCTATTTGGGCAACGAGGAGCAAATTCAGGAGCAGCGAAGCGAAGTCTACCAAAATGTAGGACTTTCCTATAAGCTGTTCAGTAATTTCGATTATGATGTGGAAAAACAACAGGAAAAAATGCTGGATATTCTTCAGCAGGCCTGCGAGAATCTTTCCTTTGCCGAAATTCATCTGAAGGGCGGGAAAAAGCCCATTCGCCATTACTGCCTGTTCATTATGTGTCATATTTTGCTGAACCGATGGTATCTGGTGATCAAAACCCCCAAAGTGAACAGGGGCTTCGGGTTGATCCGGGTCGATAAAATCTCAAAGCTGAATTTTCCTGAAAACATCCACACCAGCGCAAGCATGCTCAAAAGCATTAAAAAAGCAAAAGAGGATGCCATGCGGGAAATCGTGGGCAGCTTTGGCATGGGTCTCGGAGACAAAATCCAAATCAAACTATTGCTTTCTTCCGATCGGGAGATTTCAGAAAATGCCATGGCCTGGCTGGATGAGTTCATTGTCTGCAAAACAACTCAGCAGGACGGTACTTCCATGATAACGGTGGAAATAGACGGTGTTTCCGATTTTATGCATTGGCTCAGAGGTTACGGTTCCCACATTCTTATTCTCGAGCCTGAATATCTGCGCAGCTTCCAGCTTGATGAAATGGAGCAGCTTATTCGCAAGTATCAGGAGGTAAAGCCATGAAGGAAGCCGCAAAGGATGTTCTTCACCTGTTGAAATATATTCTGTTCAATTCGGAATGCACCATTGTTGAAATCGCTGCGGCCCTCGAGTTCAGCGAACAGTATGTGGTCGACATGATCAAATACATCTCCTCAAACCCTGTAAACCGTATCATCTTACATACTACAGGTAAAAACGATCTGGACAGGAAAGGCTCCCGTCGGAAGCTGAAATGGCAACTGGACATCACCAATCTTGACTCCATTAAGGTGGGGTATTTCATGAGCCGGCGGGAAAAAAACCTGCTCGCCTCCTTGATGGTCTGCATGGGTATGGAATACGAGGGTTCCATTGGTGAAACTGTGGATGAGGAATTTCCTGAATCCATGCTGTTCTGTTTCAATGCTCCTGAAAAAATACCGGGTTCAGGGAAGATCATCACGCAGATGAAAAAAGCGATTCAATCAAGAAAATACATCACGCTGTGGCTGCGAAACTCAACAGAAATGTTTACCGTAAAGCCCCATTGCTTTATCCGGGATGATATTACTGCTGAGTGGTCTTTGGCCTGTGAGGATACCGACAATCAATTCAGGGTTTTTGCGGTGAAAAAAATCAGGGAGGTTCACATTCAAAACAGGGATTTCATTCGAACCATCCCGGTAAATCGGGAGTGGTCCATTCAACAGAACATGAAGAATAACAGTATTGATGCACAGATTTTAATCCAACCCTCTCCATGGGTGGAAGAGAAGTTCAAGGCACAGTTTCAAAACAAAGGAAGCTTCACAAAGCTGGAAAACGGAAGAATTCTTTTTTCGGGAACATTGTATCACAAGGAATCACTGAAGGTGTTCCTGATGCGCTTTGGGGCTGCTGTTCAGGTGCTTTCACCGGAATGGCTCAGAAATGAAATTCTTGCAGAAGCCCGCAAGGTTGTGAAGAGCTTGAAAAAGCTTAATACAATAGAATAAGCGCAGCTCAGCGACCAACGAAACATCACATCTCCTGCTTGCGAGAATGAATCAGCTTGCTTTACCGATCCAATTACCTGAAACGCATAGTAAATATTAATCTCACCGCTTTCGTGCTACAATATGTCTATATTATGGCGGGCACAATCAACCGCTCTACATTTTTAATGGTTTGGAGGGTGAAGTATGAAAAGATTACTGGCATTTCTGGTTGCGGCGGTAGTTTTAATCTTGATTGGTGGTGTTGGCTCAACTGGCCTGGAGCAGACCAAAGAAGCGGATTTGCCTTCTTCATGGGCAATTTCCCAAGGGCTGAAAAATACAGGCCAAACTTTGCATCGGGCAGCAGTGTCATTGCGGATGTGAACAACGACGGTGTGAATGAAGTGATTGTTACGGGCAACGTATATGATTGCGAAGATGAATATATTTCAAAGTATATCGGGCCTTTCATATTTAATGGTGACAGAAGCCGATTTAAAGACAGCAGGTATAATTGGGAAAGTGCACCGAAAGATTCAGGATTGCCTTTGGAGGAGGATTATTCGGTCATCGAACATATTCAGCCCAATCCCAAGGTGATAGATTTAGATGGAGATGGTGAAAAAGAGATCCTTTACAGCTCTTATGACGGAAGAATTCACTGTTACTGGCTGGATAAGCAGGAGCATCATAACTGGCCGTACGAAGTGAGCGACCCGGAAAAATCGTATATCGAGTTTTCTTCCGTGCCTGAAATGGTGGATATCGATCAGGATGGCTTGATGGAAATTGTTGTGTCCACATGGACCAACAAACAGTCCGGCATCAACGGACGGGTACTTCTTTTTGACCACAAGGGAAACCTGCTTGCACAAATAGAGCTTCCGGACAGCTTTCATAAAGGTCAGGGCAATGGTGCCCTTGCCTGCCCGCTGGTTGAAGGCATTGACAACGATGGCCTGTACGAGGTAGTGGTTAATTCCGTAAATAGCGGTTTTATCGCATATGACATTGAGCAAAATTAGTGTTACTTCTTTGCAGAAAATATGATAAAATAGTTATTGATATATGCTCAACCGTATGGCATGCATTCCGGGAAATATTTTACTTGTTAAATATAGGAGAATAGTGTTATAGTAAAAGAATGAACGTCGAACTTGTTCGCCATACAAGAAACAGACTTCATGAAGCAGAATTTTTGAATACGGCATCTAATTGATAAACAGAATGAAATGGTTTTATAGAGATAAACAAAACTTCAATCGGGAATGCTCTCAGAATTGATATGAATATGTTTTTTTCGGGCCGGTTGCCGAGCTTTCTTCAGAATAAAACAGGGAAATTCTGCTTAAGGCACTATACATTTGCGATAAATACAAATATAATATATACAATAGTTAATTTCAAAGAATATTGGGGTGTGAGTGGATGGATCCGGGAACAATTCTCTTTAAAAAACAGAATAAGTTTGCTGAGCTTGTAAAGAAAACCCGACTTTTTGCTGAAAACCTGGTATGTATAGACATTGTCTTCAGAAACATCAAGGTTCTGGAGTCGAAGATCTGGGAAGGCAAAAATGTTTTTATAAGAGATTATGGAATTGTGGCTACACCCAGAGGCTGCATTAAAAACGGTGCGATTAATGACGTTTCAAAGGTTATCTATGCCATCGAAAAAGTATTGCAGGAGAACAGGATCAAAACCAAAAACACCAAGATTGTTATGTCCGGTACCAGCATCATTACTCGTGTACTCATCGTTGAGATTTCTCAACAATCCGATAAAAAAGCAGCCATTGAGCATTCCATTGCCGAGAATATTCCAGTAAATATGGAGAATTACCAGCTGAACTACAAGGTGCTTGAAGAGTCCCACCGGGGCAACATGATCATGCTGAAGGTATTTGTTACGGTTGTGCGAAAAAGCATCATTAAAAGCTATATTGACGTGGTCAGGGGTTTGGGCCTGAAGCCGCTTTCCATCGACATTCCTTCGAACAGCATCGCCAAGTTTTTCAGACGTGAAATCAATGTGGATCGCGTCCCCAGAAAACCGCATCAAATTGAAAACAATGTTTTTGCCGTTTTGGACTTTGGTTCTGAAACCACCATTGTAAACATTTTTAAGGATAAGGTTCTTGAGTTCAATCGCGTTGTTTTGCTCGGAAGCAGCAATATCGATGAAATTATTTCCAGGGCTCTCGACAGGGGCATCGAAGAAAGTGAACGATTGAAGAAAATGTATGGTATTGCTCCCCTGGGCTTTAATCCTTCACCGGATCAAAAGGCTATGTACGAGCCCGTAAAAGCGTTTATCGATAAAATTGTCACACAGATCAAGCTTTGTTTTGAATTTTATGTGAAAAGATGCTTTGGCCAGCCTGTGTCCCAAATCTATGTTATCGGCGGCGGCTCACAGTTGAAGGGTCTTCAGGAATATCTGTCAGATATTCTGGATGTTCCGGTATATCCCATTGGCTTGCTGTCCATCGACAATATCGAAATAGACGACAAGCTTGACGTCAGCAGGCTGAATTACCTCATCAATTCCATCGGCATCGCTCTGGACTCATAATCATTGCGAACAGCGGGAACCTTTGTTCAAGGTTCCTTTTTTTATCTTGATTCACACTCTGAGTTTCCGCAGCCTCATAAGCACTGAAAACCCCGTCAGAAGCCTGGCGGGGTTTTGTTTGGACTATTCATCACCGGAATCGAGTGAACTACCTGGTGGGTTGTTTTTGGTGGTGCTGTTTTTTACGGATTGTCTGTACTGTACAGGGGTCATGTTCATATGTTTTTTAAATCGGCGGATAAACCCGGAGGCATCATAATAACCCACCGCCGAGGCCACATCCTGAATGGGCATATCTGTTTCAGCCAGTAATTCCTTGGCTTTTTCCATGCGCAGCAGTAACAGGTACTCTGAAGGGTACATCCCGGTTAAATCTTTATATTCCAGCGACAGACGGGACGCGCTGATGCCGTATTTATCGGCGACAGCACCCATCGACAGCTCCGGATCGGTAAAATTCTGCCGCATATAGTCAATGACCTTGCGGATGACCGAAGGCTTTTCGGCGGCAGCTTGCCCTTCCTTCTGCAGAATATCACTGCACAGCTGACGCAGTGTTTCCACCAGATCTTCAACCTGCCTTATCCGGGACAGTTCAAAAACGTCATAATACTGAAGCGTCTCGGCGGAGACCCCGTCATAGCTAAGGTACTTGTTCAGCAGCAGGCTGATAATGTCATTATAGATCATGCGGAAGGCAAACAGAGAAAACTTTTTGTCCCGCAAAATCTGAAAAAGCTCGTTAATCCGATCGTTCAGTGCCCGTGCGTCACCGGCGTGAAGTGCTTTTCGGAAGCCTTCAAGGTACCCGCGCGTGAACGGCTCCATATCTCTGGCGGTGGCACTGACATCGGAAAACCACAAAACATATTCATTGCCCATCACAAACCGGTTGTCATAAGCGGTACTGGCTTCCAGGTACGCGCTAGTGGCTTCTGAGAAGTCCACATGAATATTGCTTGCTGAAATGACTGCTTCCTTGTCCTGTGAGTTCAGGGTACTTTTTGCAGCTTCCGCCCATGACACCAGTGATTCCCGCTTATCAGCGAACACGACAAACAGGAATTGCTCCTGATCGATAATTTCCATGCCGTAACCATCCACATCCTGTTCATTGGTTAAGGCAATGAGTTTATCCAACTCCTGGCTGGGGTGCGAGGTCATTATCGAAACGCAGTAATAGGTACGGTCAATGTCAAGGCCCAGGTCGGCTGCCATATGAATGGCTTCCTCCCTCGTGGCGTAGCGGCATTTCACGAAGTTTTTTACAAAGGCAGCTTTAAAGGTGGGTTTGCTTTCATCCAAACGGGTATGCAGCGCTTTGTTCTGACCGATAAGGGTTTCGATGCCGCTGCGGATAGCCGTGAAACCATCTTCTGCCGCGGGGGCGGCCGCACCAATGCTTTTTTGCAGTTCTCGGATGGGCTTTACATGCCTGCGCGCGAAGAAGACCGTCAAAAGGCTGCAGGGGATGCTGAGCAAAAGCATGAACAGTACAAAACTAAGCCTTGAGCGGGCGGTTTGCATTTGCACAGTTTCATTGGGGATCAACGAAACATAGTTCAGCCCGAGAATAGCGCCCTCCTGCACAAAAACAAGGTAGCGGGTACCTTCTTCAGTGGTCAGTTCCTGAATGGTTTTTGTCGGTTGTTCCTTCAAAGCATTCAAAATCATATCATCCGGAATTTCAATGCGCCTCTTGGCGGAGAGAATTTGATCGCCATGAAAGATATACATGTTCCTGGGTTGATAAACTTCATCGGCAAACAACTGTTGATACTTGTCCTCCTGGATCTGAAAAAAGGTATTTCCGATGTTGTAGCGCCCGTCCAGCCTTAGTGGGACGATAAAGGTGATCATGTCCCGATTGGAGTTTGCGGTCAGGATGCTTTGTACATTCAAACCGGGCAGAATCGTCAATGTATCGTCATTCTTCCGTAAAAGCTCCCTCAGGGCTTCGGGGGAAAGGTTGTCATAATTCATCAGTGTATTCACAAATAGGTCGAGGGAGACTGTTGTTCCGGAGGAATGCATATAATTATCCGTATGATAAATGATATACAACTGATCAAAGAAACTATCCGCTGTTTTGTATGATGACAGATGCTGCTTCAAATTGTAGGCCTTCATGGGGTTGTCCTCCAGCTTGAAGGGGGCGATGTAAGGGGAAAGACTGAGCTGGCTGGCAATACTGATCATCGAGGTTAGTTTCTCCTCATGCTGCATGCGAAGAGCACTGAGACGGTTTTCGTTTTCTTCTGCGATACTGGCACGAATAGCCGAGCCATAGCTGTTGCTGACATAGATGCTCACCCCGATATAAAGGATTGCCATCACAGCAGCGTAGGATATGACGTATCGTGAAAAAATGGAACGAATCCCCAATCTCCTCATAACTGCTCCTAACTGAAAACTATGACGTACCCGCCGAACGGTTGTTTTAGCCGCATATCCCAATGTAGACTCTGACATAGTGAACCCCGTAATATTACTCATGTTTAAAGATAAACAAACCGCAGCACAGTTCAGTGCTGCGGTTTGTTTCAATTGTCATTCAATGACGAATCATGCTCTGTGCAATTAGTGCATTATGTTGTTATGCACTAATTTTATCACAAGTGCTTAGTTATTGGCAAGGTAATTGTTATAAGCTTTCTGGTAAAGTGCGATGTACTTTTCAACGCCAATAGCTTTTGCTGTATCCTGGAATGTTTTCCAACTGGAGTCGGTAACGCCACTGGTAATGAAGTTGGTAATGCTTTCCTGCATGAACTTGTCAAGTTCATTGTACAAACGTGTTTTTTCAAGAGAATCTTCGTTGTTCATCTTCACAAGGTTACGCAGATAATCCGCGGAGTACTTCTCCAATACGCCGGCTGCTTCATAAGCCTTGCTGGAATTGTAGCGTTCCACACGGTGAGGAGGCATTTGATAAATGTCGAAGTAGTAATCACCGGGTGCAAAGAACTGGCCCTGTGTTACCGGTACATACTGATAAAGGCCATTGTTTTCGGGGATGTAAACCACTTCGTACTTGCCTTCTGTATTCAGCTTCATGCAGGGGTCAATGGGTCCGCCGTCAGCGATGGGGCCATTCACGGCACTCATCATGGTTTCGGTTTCAAACTGTGCATCCAGCCATTTCAGGGTTTCCGGGATGTGTTTGTTGGCAACGGTCAGAGCAGCGCCGAACTGAGCGGTTTCAAGGATTCTTGGAACCTTCACGCCGTATTCGCTGGCCGGAGGAATGATGGAAACATAGTTTGCAGCGGTTTCCTTGGACAGCGCGGTGTTGATCAGACGCAGGTAGGTGGTGTAACCAACCTGGCCGGCGTTCATCTTGGTGCCCCAAACGTTGGAATCCTGGGTGATGGATTCGGGGTCAAGTAATTTTTCTTTATAACACATGTTCAGCCATTCCAGAGCAGGACGGAAACCTTCTAAATCACCGGGGAAAACGACCTTCTGGTTGTCATCGATACATACGTACTGCCAACGAACCAGCGGTACACCAAAGTTGGCGAAGTGGGTGTAAATGCCCTGGGTTTGATGGATCAGGTCGGCGGCGGTAAACGGAATTTCGTCGGTTTTGTCACCATTTCCGTTGGGGTCGCCGTCACGGAATGCTTTCAGAACGTTGGTCAGCTCATCAATGGTCTTTGGAATTTCAAGCCCGAGGTTGTCCAGCCAGGTCTTGTTGATATAATGGTTGCCATCGTGGTTGACGTTTTGAGCTGTCAAATTACCAATAAAATAGGTTTTACCATCGGAGGCCGGGATGGCCGCGTTGGAGCTGTTCATACTGAGGCGTGGATAATAGTTGGGCATGTATTGTTCCAGATAATCGTCCAGTGGAATGATTATTTTCTGTGTTACACCGTATTCTTCGATGTCTACTGTGCCACCGCGGATAATCAAATCCGGATACTGGTTGGAGGCAAACATCAGGTTAATTTTTGTGTCCCAGTCATCTTCTTTTACAGGCTCGAATTCAACGTGAACATTGGTTTTCTTTTCGAGTTCCTGATAGAACCACAGGTTGTTAAAGTCGGTTTGCTGGTTCCCCAATGCCCATTGGAAAGCTTTCAGGGTGACCTTCTCATTGGAAGGAGCAGCCGGTGTGGAGTCTACTGCCGGTGCCGTCGTGGGTTGCGCGGTCGGCGCAGCGGGGATGGTGCATGCAGTCATCAGTACCATTGTAACAAGCAGCAGTACAACGATCGTTTTTCTCATTCTTTACATCTCCTTTTTAAGTTTTTATTCAAACCGCAAGGCGGTTGGAATCAATATTATCCCTTCAGGGATCCGAGCATGACGCCCTTCACGAAATACTTCTGCATGAAGATATAGAGTATAACTGCCGGGCCTGTGGAGACAACAATCGCGCAGTATTTGGCGACGGCAGCCTTCCGTCTGGCTTCAACCATGCCCTGGACATCATTGGCATATGCATCGAAAAAGGCGTCGGTTGATAAACCGGTGGTGAGTGTGGCGATGACTTCACGCAGAACCGTTTGAAGAGGAAGCTTCTTTCTGTCTGTAATATATACCAGTGCTGTAAAAAAGTCGTTCCATCGCGCAACACCGTAATAAACACAAAGTACGGCGATAATCGTGCCCGACAAAGGCAGGACCGTGCGGAAGAAGTAGTTGAAGTGGGTGGCACCGTCTATGATTGCGGCTTCATAAAGCTCGTTGGGCACGTTCATCGCGATGTAGGTTCTTGCGATCATCAGGTTCCACACCGATACGCAGTTGATGATGATCATCAATGTGACTGTGTCATGAAGCCCCAAATCACGGTTCACTAAGAACTGCGGAATAAGGCCGCCCGAGAAAAACATGGTAAAAACAAAGAGGAAATTGATGAATTTCTTTCCCGGGAACTTCCTGGTTAAAGCGTAAGCAGCCATCATGGTTACCGCAACACTGAGAGCACTGCCGGCTACCGTATAGAAAATGGAATTTCCGTAAGAGCGTATCAGCTCTTTGTGTTCGAATACCGCCTTATAACCGATTAATGAAAAGTCCTTCGGCCAAAAAAGCACCTGGCCCTTAATAATAGCGTCCGGATCTGACAGGGATGCGATGATGACGAACCACAGTGGATAAAAAACAATGAACAGGATGATAACCCAAAGGATATTGTTGATCACATCGAAGGTTGCGTCGCCTATTGGTTTTCTCACATTGCCTTTTCTATAAGCTAATCTTTCCACGGTATACCCTCCTAAAACAACCCGGTTTGGTTCAAACGCTTGGATATCCAGTTCACTGTGATGATCATAACGAAGTTTATCACGTTAATAAACAGGCCAATCGCTGATGTATAAGAAAACTGTGCTTTACCAATGCCCATTTTATATACATACACTCCAATGATATCGGATGTAGCCATGTTTCCTGATGTCTGCATCAACAGTGCTTTGTCGGTGTTGGAAACCAAAAGGCTTCCAAAGCTGAGGATGAGCATCATGACGACAATCGGTACCAGATGGGGGATATCGATATGGCGGATCTTTTGCAGTTTGGTAGCACCATCGATGGTGGCTGCTTCGTAAAGCCCCGGATCAATACCGGTTAATGCCGCAATGTATAGGATGGTATTCCAACCCGCATGCTGCCATATATCTGAGATAATGAATAACGGGCGAAACCAGTTTGATTCGATCATAAAATGGATAGGATCACCACCCAAAGCCTGGATCAGCGTATTGACCACACCGCTGCTGGGGGAAAGAAACAGGTACAAGATACCAGCCATCACAACGGTTGAAATAAAGTGAGGGATATAAATGGAGGTTTGAATGAACTTTTTGTATCGCGGACGTTCAATTTGGTTCAGGAAAATGGCCATTATAATTGGAATGGGAAAGCTAAAGATCAAACCATATAAATTCAGCAGGAAGGTATTGACCAAAAGCCTCTCAAAATAATATGCGCTAAAAAAGTCAGTGAAGTTTTTCAAACCCACCCACTTGCTTCCTGTGATTCCAAAAGCAGCTTTAAAATCGCGGAATGCAATTTGAACGCCATAAAGGGGAAGGTAATTAAAGACAAAGAGAAAACCCAACGCCGGGAGTAACAGTGCATAAAGCTGCCAGTTGTTATGAAAGGAGCGCCCCGCTCGCTGCCAAAAACTGTTTGTGTTATTAGCGGTTAGAGTATTTTTTTCTTTCATTCATACCCGTCCTTTCCTGGTGTTGCTAATGATTATCATTTCCAACGGAATAACGATATTACCAGTTTACATGCGAAAAATATACTATCCTAAAAAGATCTTAGCATAGCACCTTGACGAATTGCTATCGTTAAAAATTTTAACTATCAATTTCCATGAAATAACCATCCTTTTCAAAAGGGAAAATAGTAAATGTGCACAAAAAATTACGGTTTCCATCGCTTTATAAAGCATAAAAAAACAAATAAGACAAAATATAATTATAATATATGTCTACGTGAAATCAATGAAAAACATTCCTGAATAATGAATAACTGACATGCGCAACATACCATTCTGAGCGCAGCGATGCCATCCTGTACGCAGTGAAGTCATCCTGAACGCAGTGAAGGATCTATGAACGCTACAGTTTTCAGTGTACTAAAAACTGTTAAGATGCTATAATAATATTATCCGGGGGTCAATTAAGAACATCCTGTAAACCATGATTGCATTGGCAGTATTGTTATCTGGGAGGTGATAAGGCAGATACAGGCAATGATGAGATTCGCAGTGGCATAGGTATGAATGATACTCATGGGGAGGGATTTTATGTTTTGGGGAATACCTGATGAAATCGGAAAGAACATTGTTTCTAACAACGTCAAAAGGGAATCCGGCCTGTCAAAACACGCATGCAAAAGCATGAAGGGTGAAAGAAGATATCCCGACCGGGAAAAGGTACCGGAAAGTATGAACATAAGACCTGCTTTTTTCCACGATGCTGACAGAATCATCCACTCCTCAGCTTACACCCGGTATATAGACAAAACACAGGTATTTTTTCTTTTTGAGAACGATCACATCACACACAGAGTTCTGCATGTACAGTTTGTATCTAAAATAGCCAGGGTTATCGGCAGGTGCCTGCGCCTAAATGAAGACCTTTTGGAGGCCATTGCCCTTGGTCACGACCTGGGTCATGTTCCCTATGGGCATAATGGGGAGAAGCATTTGAACGCCATATCCATCAAAGCCGAAAAAGGCTTCTTCTGCCATAACGCGCAGGGTGTTCGGGCGCTGATGGAGCTGGAAAACAGAGGTAAAGGCCTGAACCTGACCTTACAGGTTCTCGACGGTATATTATGTCATAATGGCGAGTTCCTGAACCGGGTGTATGAGCCGGTAGCGAATAAAACCTGGGACACGCTGCTCGAAGAGTATCACAACTGCTGGACTGTTGTCGGCTTTGACCGGAAGATCAGGCCAATGACCCTGGAGGGCTGCGTGGTGCGTATTGCGGACGTTATCGCTTATATCGGAAGGGATATTGAAGATGCGATTACGGTTGGGCTGATAGAACGCGGTGACATTCCCGAGGACATTGTTGAAATCCTGGGAGATTCCAACGATAAGATCATTAACGGGCTGGTGACCGATCTGATCAGCAACAGCTTCGAGAAAAATTATGTTACCTTTTCAGAAGAGGTTTTCAAGGCTCTCGAGCTATTGTTGAAATTCAATTATGTTCATATCTATCACAACTCTGTGAAGAAAAATCAGGATAAAAAGATAGAGACCATGTTTAAGCTCATGTATCAGCACTATCTGTCTGAATTGACGGAATTGGGTGAAGCGTCGGGCATATATAAGAGCTACATTTCCGGAATGGCACCCGAATACTGGGCAAACAACAGCCCGGAGCGGGTGGTGATCGATTACCTGGCCGGTATGACCGACAATTATTTCAATCGAGAGTTCAAAAAGCATTTTATGCCTGAAAGCTACGGAATAAAAATTAATTAAAATACCATAGGGAAGGGGCCCAGGTACCTTGGCTTAATTTGACCACAGGGGACAGTACCTTGGCATAATTTGACCAAAGGCGCTTGCCCCCTTCCTTTTGTCCCTCGAGAAACTTCATAGCGAAATGGTGACAAAACGCAAATGAACATTTCTTGTTAGTTTTTTCCTTCGTATTATATACTCTTACACAGAAAACCTTTTCAATGTAATTTGGGGACATATAATAACAGATGCTTCGATGCTCATTTTGGGTTACATGGCTGTATTTGAAACGCCAGGTCAAATATTGTCAGATAAGGTCAAACAACGGTGGATGGACAAAGTAAGTGCAACCTTTGAAAGAGAAAGTGCAACGGGGTAGCAGTTAGTATGTAAAATGTCAGCCATAAAAAGGTAGCAATGTCGATATATAGGGTAAAAAGCTGTAAAAAGCC
>JAAYJG010000175.1 GCA_012523055.1 Ruminiclostridium sp.
TGCGGAATCTCCGTTGTTTGAGATCAGCTATAAGGACAAAATCTGGTTTGCCTATAATGAGAAGGAAAAAAATTCGATTTTGAAGCGGCTGGAGGGCAAAAAGGTGAACATCCAGCGTTCAAAGGGGCTGGGAGAAAACGAGCCCGAAATGATGTGGCAGACGACGATGAACCCGGAAACCAGAAGGCTGATTAAAGTATTGCCCGATGATCCCCAGCTGACACAGGAATATTTTGATATTTTGCTGGGCGATAATCTTCAGGGAAGAAAAGACTATATCGCCGAGCATGGCCACGAATACATGGATATGCTGGATGTAAGCTGATACTAGGATACAATATCAAAAGATGAAGTGAAAGGTCCCCCTACAGTTATGAAGTTTACCGGACAAAAAATAGTAGAAACCCTAAAGCAGAATTACATGCCCTATACGATGAGCGTCATCATCTCCCGGGCCATTCCCGAGATAGATGGCTTAAAGCCGTCCCATCGCAAGCTCTTGTACACGATGTACAAAATGGGCCTTTTAAAGGGAGCAAAAACAAAGTCGGCCAACGTGGTGGGGCAGACGATGAAGCTAAACCCCCATGGAGATATGGCCATTTATGAAACCATGGTGAGGCTGACCACTGGCAATGACGCGTTGCTGCACCCCCTGGTGGAATCCAAAGGAAACTTCGGCAGGGTCTATTCCAGAGATATGAAGTTCGCCGCGCCCCGATACACAGAAGTGAAGCTGGCTGATATTACCGCCGAGTTGTTCCGCGACATCGACAAAGATACGGTGGACTTTACAGACAATTACGACGGGACGATGAAAGAGCCCTTACTGCTGCCGTCGGTTTTTCCGAACATTCTGGTGAACCCGAACCAGGGCATTGCCGTAGGCATGGCCTCGAATATCTGCAGCTTCAACCTGCGAGAGGTCTGTGAAACCACCATTGCATACATTAAAAACGATCACATTCAAGTGCGGGATTACCTGAAAGCACCTGATTTCTCCACCGGCGGCGACTTGATCGTCAGTGATAAAGAGCTGGACCGGATATATGAAACCGGACGTGGAAGCTTTAAAGTTCGTGCCCGATATCATGTTGACAAGAAAAACAATTGTATTGAAATCTATGAAATCCCCTATACAACAACGGCGGAAGCTATCATTGACAACATCGCGGATCTTGTGAAAAACGGTAAAATCAAGGACATTTCCGATGTCCGGGACGAAACAGACCTGAAGGGCCTGAAAATCACACTGGATGTAAAGCGTTCCACCGAACCTGAAACGCTGATGAACAAGCTGTATAAGCTGACACCGCTGGAAGACAGCTTCAGTTGTAATTTCAACATCCTTATCAATAGCGTTCCCCAGGTATTGGGTGTGAAAGGCATTCTCGACGCCTGGATTGAATTCCGTATGCAATCTGTCAGAAGGCAGACCGCCTTTGATATCCAAAAGAAATCCGAACGGCTGCATTTGCTGGAAGGCCTTTCAAGAATCCTGCTGGATATTGACAAGGCTATCAAGATCATCCGTAACACCGCGCAGGAAATCGAAGTTATCCCAAACTTAATGAAGGGCTTTGCCATCGATGAGCTCCAGGCCGAGTATATCGCAGAGATCAAGCTAAGAAATATCAATCGAGAATATATTATGAAGCAGATCTCCGAGACTGAGTCGCTGCGCAGTGAAATAGCCGACCTTCAGGATATTTACCAAAAAGAGTCCAGAGTATTAAATATTATCTGCGCGCAACTAAAGGATATTGCTAAAAAATACGGTCAGGACAGGAAAACGGGAATGCTGCACGAGGAACATGTGGAAGAGATCACGCAGGAGCATTTGATTGAGGATTATAATGTGAAGCTTTTCCTCACCCGCCAGGGATATCTGAAGAAAATTCCGCTGATATCGCTTCGTTCCTCCGGAGATCAAAAACTGAAGGAAGAAGATGCGATCATTCAGGAAATTGACGCACGCAATAAATCCGATTTGATTCTTTTTTCCGACAATTATACGGCATATAAGCTCAAGGTTCATGAAATCAATGACTGTAAGGCCTCCAGCCTGGGTGAGTATCTGGAAAACATTCTCGGAATGGGATCCGGCGAGAGGATTCTGTATATTGTTTCCACCGAAGATTATTCCGGCAACATGCTTTTCTCTTATCAGAACGGAAAATCAGCAAAAATACCACTGTCCAGCTATGCAACCAAGACCAACCGCAAGAAGCTGGCAAAAGCATATTCTGATGATTCACCGCTTTGTGATGTGCGTTTCCTTGTGGAAGACAGGGAACTGGCCGCATTCTCCAATATTGACAAGGTGCTTGTTTTTAATACCACCTGTATTAATATAAAAACCACGAGAGATTCCGGTGGCGTGCAGGTGCTGAAATCCAAAAAGGACAGTTATATGAGCAAAATTCGGGAATTGAGCGAGCTGGCCTTTGTCGATTTGGATTATTACAGGACCAAAAACATTCCAGCCGTAGGGCGTTACCTGAAAGAAGAAGATAAGGAAGAAAAACAGGTAACGATGTTTTAACCGCGAGAATATAGAAGTAGAATAATTTTTGTGTAATTACGGAGAATAGTGCATACACTTCCATGAAGCATAATTGAGAAGGTCTTATGGCCGATATTCTGCAAAAATCAGGAGGTTGATCCGAATGGAACTACTGGAAGGCATATTCACTCGAAAAAGCATCCGCAGGTATACGGGAGAAAGCTTGTCGGAAGATCAGCTGAAGCTGATTCTTCGGGCAGGGTTTGCAGCTCCCTCCGCGCATAACA
>JAAYJG010000176.1 GCA_012523055.1 Ruminiclostridium sp.
CAAGCCGTGTGCTGGCCTGCTTCAATCAAGACGGACAACCGGATCCGGACAAGCTGGATGCTCTGGAACGGCAATATGGCAAAGAGGTCATCCAGGAAGCCTGTTGCGAATTGAATGACCTGATTGCCCAGGGGTTGCTTTTCTCAAAGGATCCCTATGAGGCACTCTTTACAAATATGCCCACCCCAACAGTAGTAAAGGCTTTATGCCTTCATATTGCTCATGACTGCAACCTGAAATGCAAATACTGCTTTGCCGGCGAGGGAAACTATCATGGTCAGAAAACACAGATGAGCCTTGAGGTTGCGAAAAGAGCCATTGATTTTGTGATTGAAAATTCCGCAAACCGCAAAAACATTGAAATAGATTTTTTTGGTGGTGAACCCCTGCTAAATCTGGATACGGTTAAGGGGACGGTGCACTACGCAAGGGAAAAAGAGAAAACCAGCGGCAAGCATTTTCGCTTTACCATTACCACCAACGGGGTTTTGTTGAAGCCTGAGGATATGGAGTACCTGAATGATACCATGGACAATATCGTTCTAAGCATGGATGGCCGAAAGGATGTCCATGACCGAATGCGGTGCAGAAAAGACGGAAGCGGTTCCTATGACGCCATTGTTCCGAAATTTCAACAAATGGCAGCCAAACGAGGGGACAAAGACTATTATGTTCGGGGCACCTATACCGCAAGCAATCTGGATTTTTCCAGGGACGTGCTGCACATGGCGGATTTGGGTTTTGATCAGCTTTCGGTAGAGCCTGTTGTTCTTCCCGACGGATCGGGCTTTGAGATTCGCAAAGAACATCTGCCTTTACTGTTCAAGGAGTATGAAAAATTGGCGGAAGAATTACTGAGACTGCGCAACGAAGGCCAAAAAGTGAATTTCTTTCATTTCATGATTGACCTTGAAGGCGGCCCTTGTGTGGCTAAAAGGCTGAGAGGCTGCGGCTCGGGCACCGAATATCTTGCGGTTACCCCACAGGGCGATCTGTACCCCTGCCATCAGTTCGCCGGTATTAGCGAGTTCAGACTGGGAGATATCTATTCCGGCATAAACCGCTCCGATATTACGGATACCTTTAAAAGGCTGAATGTATATACAAAGAAAGCCTGCAGACAGTGATGGGCCAGGTTTTACTGCAGTGGTGGATGCGCGGCAAACGCCTGGAACTTTCAGAAGGATCTGACCGGGGTTTATGAAATTGGCTGCGAACTGCAAAAGAAGCGGGTGGAATGCGCACTGTGGCTAAAGGCGATGGAACAGGCCGAAGAATAAAGGAGGCGAGTTTTTTGCTGACCCTGGATGATATCAAAAAGAATGAGGAAGTCAACACACTATTAAAGCTTGCACAAAAGCAGCTGGAAATACGGGGATTTACCGAGCACTCCTTCCGGCATGTGGGAAGAACCGCCAATACGGCAGGTTCCATCCTGAAAAAGCTGGGGCTCGATCCACGCGAAACAGAGCTTGCCAGAATTGCCGGATATCTGCACGATATCGGCAATGCTGTCAACCGTCAGGATCACGCGCATACCGGTGCTTATATGGCATACAGAATCCTCACAGGCATGGGGATGGACTATGAAGAAGCTGGTGAAATCATGCAGGCTATCGGCAATCATGATGAGTCCAGTGGGACCGCAGTCAGCAATGTTTCAGCAGCACTGATTCTGGCTGATAAATCCGACGTGCATCGATCCAGGGTAACAAACAAAGATATTGCAACCTTTGATATTCATGACCGGGTGAACTATGCCGTCGTGAAATCCGAGCTTGTTGTGGACGCTGAGAACAGGAAAGCGATCCTGCAACTGGAGATTGATACATTGATCTGTCCGGTGATGGACTATTTTGAAATCTTTCTGGACAGGATGAAAATGAATCGTGGAGCGGCTGAGTTTTTAGGGATGAAATTTGAGCTGATCATCAACAAGACCCAGCTATTATAGCCTAATTCAGGTCGCGGCTGATAAAGAGGCCGACTTCCGGTTACAACACAAATAACCCTGTAAATCATTATTGACCCGCATTCACATAAAATATATAATAACATGAGCGGAAACGACGAAGGAGGAGGAATACTTCATGAAAAAAAACAGTGTATTCATGCTGTTTGTGGTCATTCTTTTGATTGCTGTATTTGCATTTTTGGCTGCAAACGAGCTGAAAAATGATAATGTGCGTACGGGAATCGATATTCGCGGGGGTGTTAGTGCCATCCTCGAACCCGATGTACAGCGAGGATCCCTTACAAAAGATGAGATGTCGAAAGGTCTTGCTTCAGCAAAAACAATTTTAGATAAAAGGCTTGAGAGCAGGCAAATTTATGATAAAAGCGTCACGATTGACGATATGAACAACCGCATTACCGTTGAAATTCCCTGGGCCAAGGGTGAAACAAACTTCAATCCTCAGGAAACCCTCGATGAGCTTGGGAAAACAGCGCTGTTAACCTTCCAGGAAGTAGATACCGACAAGGTGGATGAGAATGGAAATTTTCTACCCACCGGCAGAATTGTACTTCAAGGCACACAGGTAAAGGATGCAAACCCGGGAAGAGACCCGCAAACCAATGAATGGGTGGTCATGCTGGATCTGGATCCATCGGGAACCGAGTCCTTTGCTGAAGCGACCGGCCGCTTGGTAAATCAGTACATTGCAATATATATGGACGATGAATTTGTTTCAGTGGCTCGCGTGAAGCAGCGCATTGATGGAGGGTCTGCCGTAATAACTGGTCAAGCAGATTCAATAGAGGCAGGGGAGCTTGCTTCAACCATCCGTTCCGGCTCGCTTCCCTTCAGGCTTGTTGCGACAAAGGTAGACTCTATCAGCCCGCAGCTTGGGCAGGGTGCTATGGATGTAGCGGTTACAGCAGGAATTATCGGTTTCATATTGGTGTGTTTATTTATGCTGATTGTTTACCGACTGCCTGGGCTTCTGGCTGATATCGGCCTTATTGCGCTAGCTGTATTAACAATTCTGTCTGTAGCATGGACAGGTATTTCCATCACACTCCCCGGTATTGGCGGTATCATCCTGGCCATTGGGATGGGTGTTGATGCGAACTGCGTTATTTTTGAAAGAATCAAGGAAGAACTAAGAGAAGGCAAAACACTTCGGGCTGCTGTAGATCAGGGCTTTGATCGTGCTTTTGCGGCAGTTCTTGATTCCAACGTTACAACGCTGATCACGGGGATTGTGCTCTATGTTATGGGTTCAGGCCCCATCAGGGGTTTTGCGATGACACTGACCATAGGCGTCTTTTTAAGCTTTGTCACCGCTGTTACGGCTACCAAAATCATGCTGCGGTCAGTGACCGGCGTGAAAGTTTTAAAGAACAAATGGCTTTATGGTGTGAAATAACGGAGGTGAAACTAGATGAAAAGTTTTGATTTTATAAAGCATCAAAAGAAGTTCTTTACCATATCTGCGGTGATCATTCTGGCAGGGCTTATCGCTTTCCTGATTAATGGGGTGAATCTGGACGTTCAGTTCAGCGGCGGTACGCGCATCCTGATTGAAACGAATGGTGAAGTGGATGTCCAAAAGGCCGATACTTTGGTTGAAGCAGCTATTGGCAAATCGGTTACATCGCAAATGCAGCAAACCAATAATCCCGAAACTGAAAATAGAACCATTTATATGCTGCGGTTAGATATCGCCAGCAGTGAGACGCTAACCGATGAAGAAAGAAATGCCGTCGTTGACACCGTTACCCAAAACTTCGATGTCAAAGAGGGCGGGAATCAGGAAATGCTCAGCGTGAAGCCCAGCATAGGCCGCGAGACCCTGAATAATGGGCTGCTGGCTGTTTTGATCGCCTCAGGAGTAATAGTGTTTTATGTAACCTGGAGGTTCAGCGCGATGCATGGATTTGCGGCAGCCATCACAGCCCTGGTAGCACTGGTGCATGACATCCTCGTGGTTTTTGGGATGTATACCATTTTCAGACTGCCCCTGGGTGAGGTTTTCATCTCCGCAGTGCTGACGATTATCGGCTACTCCCTGAACGATACGATCATCATCTACGACCGTATCCGAGAGAACAGTAAGCTAATGAGAAAAAATACGCTGGAAGAGATCGTCAATACCAGTATTATGCAGTCACTTACCCGTACCGTCAATACGGCTGCAACAACGCTGTTAACGGTTGCCACCCTGTATATTTTTGCAGCGGTGAACAATATTACTTCGTTAATGGATTTTGCCCTGCCGCTGATGGTTGGTTTTATTGCAGGCGTTTATTCCACAGTATTTATTGCCAGCCCGCTGTGGTTGATGTGGAGAAAATCCTCTATGCGCTAGACATTGAGAAGCGCGTAATATCCAACAAAGAAACCCTTTGTCATTCAATCCCGGAAGACTCCTTTCAGGAAATCCTTCCGGGATTTTTGCTGTTGTTTTTTCGTACATTCGGCTTGAATTCTCGCAGAATTCTGTGAAACGCAGTATAACCTTCATACTTCAAAAGCCAGATAAATACTGTTTCATCCGGCTGCACAGCATAAAAATGCAGAAATTCAAATAAGGCTTCCCCAGAAAACATAAAAATAGCCTGGCAAAGAAGCCAGGCTAAAGATTAGAGACAGATTTGTTATAAACCATAACAAAAAAGTCATTTTGGAGAATAAAATGGCATAGGAGGAAGTCATGCAATGCCATTACGCATCGGCATGTCCCGGAAACACATAATGCTGCCGGGAGAATCAAGAGATGACAACACTTATTGGAAAACATAATCCAATACCAAAGCACCTACTGTCAGCTCTGCCCATAAATAAAACCCATATATGAAAAGCGATTGGATTAAAAGAGGCATATCGCTATGCAGTGCCGGTGCCAGCATATTCACCACAGCCAGAATGGCAGATGCTGAAGTAAAAGCGATAAGACACCAGAATCCAATCTTCAGGACTTTTTTTGGTGTTTTTTTCATCCGGCTGAAGCTTTTTTGTATCAGTTGCATACGCTGCTGCATCGGTATCTCCTTTCTAGACAATCGGTTTTCGTACCTTTAGGTTAACATAATGCGGAATGGATTTCAACCAGCAATAGTTTCCATGGAGCAAAAAAGTTGTAGACAACCCAAAAGTTTTATGTTACTATATCAAGGATGTAGAAATGGAGGGAAGTACGTTGTACGGTCTTGCTAAACCCCAGGAGGGAAAACTGAAAAAAAACAGGTTTTATATCCTCAGACATCGTATTTCCTTTTTTCAAGATCCAAACAAAACAATTGTTTATTTTTTCAATAGATAGTAAGGCTTTCGGCCTTACTATTTTTTTATGGGACCATATGAAAACAGGCATATCCAGGCTTGAACAGCTAAACATAACAGCATATGTTTTATACTGAAGAAACCATGCAGCAGGACACACCAGCGATAAGTATCAAAAGAAGAGCAGACTGAACCGGGGAGGCGCGCACAAATGAGGTTAATGCATAAGGATGTTCTGGGAATTGTAGAGCTCACACCGTCAGAAATCACATCCATTCTGGACAGGGCGTTGGAAATGAAAAAAATCGTTGAAAGCGACAGTAAAAAGGTACATTACCTGCGCGGAAAATCCGTCGTGACGCTTTTTTATGAGAACAGCACCCGAACAAGGGTTTCCTTTGAGCTGGCCGGGAAATACATGAGTGCTGATACAGTGAACATCACCGCGTCCGGCAGCAGTGTGTCCAAGGGTGAAACCCTGATAGATACGGGAAAAACCCTGGACGCCATGGGAGCTGATGTGGTTGTGATTCGTCACGGCTTGTCCGGAGCACCGCATATGCTGGCAAAACATGTCCGCGCATCGGTAATTAATGCAGGGGACGGAATGCACGAGCATCCCACCCAGGCGCTTCTGGACATGTATACCATCAGAGAGCATCTGGGGAGTTTAAACGGCCTGAAGGTGGCTATCATCGGGGACATCTTCCATAGCAGGGTGGCGCGCAGCAATATCCTGGGGCTTTCAAAAATGGGGTCAACGCCTGTTGTATTTGGACCTTCCACGTTTATTCCTCCGGATATCGCAAAGATGGGGGCAACCGTTGCGCCAACGTTGCAGGATGCCGTAAAGGACGCGGATGTGGTGATGGGCCTTCGGGTGCAGCTGGAAAGGCAGAAGAAAGCGTTTTATCCTTCCCTGGCGGAATACACGGCTTTTTTTGGGCTGAACCCTGCCATTATGGCCATGGCGAAGAAGCATGCCATATGGATGCATCCCGGACCGGTAAACCGTGGTGTGGAAATGAGCTCTTCGGTGATTGATGGTGATGGTTCGGCCATTAACGAACAGGTGACAAATGGTGTGGCCATACGAATGGCATTATTGTATATGCTGACAGGGAGGGACTAGCGTGAAGGTATTGATCAAAAACGGAATGGTTGTAACCAACGAACAGGAAGCCCGATTGGATATTTTGGTCGAGGATGGCGTTATCTCAAAGCTTGAGCGGGACTTAACCTGCGAAGCCGACGAAGTTCTTGATGCCGGGGGCGGCTATGTACTCCCCGGGTTAGTGGACGCACACTGCCATCTTAGGGATCCGGGTTATGAATACAAAGAGGATATTGCGACGGGTACCCGAAGCGCGGCTATGGGCGGCTTCACTTCCATCGCATGCATGGCCAACACAAACCCGCCCGCAGACAACAAGGCTGTGGTGCGGTATATCATTGATAAGGCGCAAAGAGAAGGGGTTGTACATGTTTATCCCATCGGGGCGATGACAAAGGAGCTTCGCGGAGAAGAACTGGCCGATATCGGGCAGATGAAGCAGGCCGGTATTGTAGCCGTTTCCGACGATGGACGCTCGGTGGAAAACTCTCAGGTAATGCAGCGGGTGATGTTATATGCCCATATGTTTGGTGTGACAGTGATATGCCATTCGGAAGACTCCAACCTTTCCGACGGCGGGGCGATGAATGAGGGGGCGTTATCAACGATGATGGGGCTTCGGGGCATTTCAAAGGCCAGCGAAGAAATCATGATTGCAAGGGACATCATCCTGTCCGAGCGCACGGGCATTCCAATACATTTGTGCCATGTGAGTACGGCACTGGGGGTGGAGCTTGTACGCCAGGCAAAAAAAAGAGGTGCTGCGGTGACGGCAGAAACCTGCCCTCATTACTTCACCCTTACAGAGAACGCCTGCGAAGGCTATAATACAATGGCTAAAATGAACCCGCCCTTAAGAAATGAGGATGATGTGGATGCTATCATCCAGGGGCTTGCGGATGGTGCTCTCGACATCATTGCTACAGACCATGCCCCGCATCACGCGGATGAAAAAAATGTTGAATTCGACCAGGCCGCCAATGGCATCATCGGGTTTGAAACAGCATTGCCGCTGGCTTATACCGCTCTTGTAAAGGCCGGACATCTGTCCATGGTTCAGCTTGTTCACAGAATGAGCAAAAAACCAGCAAAAATATTGAAGCTGGACAAGGGCGAACTGCTTCCGGGCAAAATGGCCGATATCATTGTCTTTAATCCCAATGAAAGCTATACCATTGATGTGGGGAAAATGGTGTCTAAAAGTAAAAACACCCCTTATCACGGGTGGCCGGTTACCGGCAGGGTCACGACGACGATTGTGAATGGGAAAATCGTTGTAAGGGACGGGAAGTTGGTGACCTGACCGGCTGGGCGCAAGATTCATTCATTGTAGTGCATAAAGTTCGTACCAATTTGAAATAAGGTTGTCATTTCAAGCAAAGTTTGACATACAGGGTAAAGTGAAAAATCTTGCTCATGCATCGGCAAGTGCCGATTCTCTCGGAAAATCGAAAAACAGGAGGAAAAGAGCCATGTTTATTGACAAGCTGATGAATAAGGTAAAGGAACTACAAAACCCCACCATTATGGGACTGGATCCAAAGCTGGAATTCATCCCGAAGTCTATCCGGGAAAAGAACCTGCAAACCCATTCAAACACCCTGAAGGCAGCTTCGGCAAGCGTTCTGGAGTTCAATAAAAGGCTGATGGACGCAGTAACGGGTATTGTACCTGCCATTAAGCCACAGCTTGCCTATTATGAAATGTATGGCATTGAAGGGCTGAAAGCCTTTGCGGAAACTGTCCGGTATGGCAGGGAAAAGGGCTTTGTCATCGTTGCGGACGCAAAAAGAAATGATATCGGCTCCACCTCCCAGGCATACTCTGCAGCATTTCTAGGAGAAACTGTACTTGAAGACGGCAAGATGGAAGCGATATTTGACGCCGACGCCGTAACCCTGAACGCGTATCTTGGGATTGATGGGATCAGCCCAATGCTCGAGGATTGTAAAAAGTATTCAAAGGGAGCATTCATTCTTGTAAAAACCTCCAATCCATCCTCTGCTCAGCTTCAGGATATGATATTGCAGGACGGAAGAACTGTTTATGAAGCAATGGCCGATCTGGTGAACGAATGGGGCAGAGATTTGATTGGTGAATGCGGATATTCATCAATCGGCGCGGTAGTGGGTGCAACCTGGCCTCAGCAGCTAAAAGCACTACGCAGCCGTATGCCGCGGACTTGCTTTCTGGTTCCCGGTTACGGTGCACAGGGCGGCGGTGCGAAGGACGTGGCGGCGGCCTTTGACAAGAATGGCCTCGGTGCGGTGATCAACGCGTCCAGAAGCTTGATGTGCGCTTATAAGCTGGACAAATGGAAGACAGAATTCACCATCGAGGAGTTTGACCAGGCCTGCCATGAAGAGGCCATCCGCATGAAAAATGAGCTTCAAAGCTGCCTATAAAAGAGTTGAAAAATAGAGAACCGGCCAATATGGGGTTGGGCACATTGATGAGAACATAAACATTAAAAAGCTACCGGGTTAATATAGAAGGAGAGAACCAATGAAGGCAGTATTGGTATTGGAAGACGGGACGATTTTTGAAGGAATAGCCATTGGGGTTGAGGGGACGGTTATTGGTGAGGTTGTTTTTCATACAACCATGACCGGTTACCATGAAATTCTGACCGATCCGGCCTGCTATGGGCAAATTGTCGCGATGACTTATCCGTTGATAGGAAACTGCGGCTTTATTGAGGAAGAGGGCGTTCCCCAAAAGCCTCAGCTGAAAGGCTTTATCGTCCGCGAGCTTTGTGATTGCCCAAATAACTGGAGAACTGCCGGTAAGCTGAATGATTATCTCATTCAAAACGGGATTACAGGAATTGAAGGGATTGACACCCGCGCGTTAACCCGTTTGCTTCGAGACAAGGGAACCATGAATGGAATTATCAGCACCGAAAGTGATTTTGATTCGAATGCATGGCTTGAACAAATGCGAAATAATAAAATCACCAATCCAGCCAGAGAATCGAAAAGTAAAGACATCATCCATCATGAAGGGGAAGGACACAGGGTTGTTCTGGTCAATCTGGGAGATGCTCAGCCCATTCTTCATGCCCTGCAAAAACGAGCTTGCGAGGTTTATGTAACGCAATACCACACCACCTGCGAAGAAATACTCAGCTTTGAGCCCGATGGCGTCGTGTTTTCCAATGGAGTGGGAGACCCGAAGGATTGCGTGGAAGTGTTGGAAGTGGCGAAGGAGCTTATAAGCAAAAAGCCTGTAATGGGTATTGGGCTGGGGCATCAGCTTGTGGCACTGGCCTTGGGAGCTCAAACAGCCAAACTGAAATATGGCCACCGGGGCTGCAACCAGCCAGTTAAGGATGTTCAGACAGGTGTTACGCATATCACCGGCCAAAACCATGACTATATGGTTATCGAAGAAGGCCTTGAAAAAACCGGGCTGGTTGTCAGCCTTATCAATATGAATGATGGAACCATAGAGGGGTTAATGCATTCAAGCCTTCCGATTGTAACGGTTCAGTTCCATCCGGATGGCAACGGGCCCACGAAGGACACAGGCTATTTATACGATGGTTTTATGAATACGATAAAAGACCTAAAAAAAGGGAGGTCAGAGCATGCCGCTGAATAAAACGATTCAAAAGGTTCTGGTTATCGGATCGGGTCCGATTGTCATCGGGCAGGCGGCCGAGTTTGACTATGCAGGCACCCAAGCCTGTCACGCTCTCAAAGAGGAAGGAATAGAGGTGGTGCTGGTGAATAGTAACCCGGCGACCATCATGACCGATACCAATGTTGCCGACAAGGTGTATATTGAAGCGCTAAATCCCGAAGTATTGAAGAAAATCATCCTGGCTGAAAAACCGGACAGCATCCTTCCCACGCTGGGAGGCCAGACCGGCCTGAACCTGGCAATGGAACTTGCAGAGAGCGGCTTTTTGGATACGGTTGGGGTCAGACTGCTGGGCACTGACACTCAAGCCATTAAGAAATCGGAGGATCGTCAGTCCTTCAAAGATACCATGCAAAGCATCGGTGAACCCTGTATTCCGAGCCAGGTTGTCAATACACTGCAGGATGCGATGGATTTTGCCGAATCCATCGGTTATCCCGTCGTTGTTCGACCTGCTTACACCCTTGGCGGAACAGGTGGGGGTATTGCTTATGACCGGGAGCAGCTTCATGAAATCGGAACGAGTGGGCTAAGGCTAAGCCGCGTGCACCAGGTTTTAATTGAAAAGTGCATCTCCGGATGGAAGGAAATCGAGTTTGAGGTGATGCGTGACGGTAAGGGAAACGTCGTCACCATTTGCAGCATGGAAAACATTGACCCGGTGGGGATTCATACCGGGGACAGCATTGTGGTTGCACCCGTGCAAACCTTAAGCGACAGGGAATACCAAATGCTGCGCACTGCAGCGTTGAATATCATTACAGAGCTTGGAATAGAGGGCGGTTGCAATGTACAGTTTGCAATGCACACAGATAGCTTTGAGTATGCCGTGATTGAAGTGAATCCCCGTGTCAGCCGTTCTTCAGCATTGGCATCCAAAGCAACCGGATATCCTATCGCCAGGGTTGCGACAAAAATAGCGGTGGGATATGGTCTGGACGAAATCAGGAATGCCGTCACCGGTAAAACCTATGCATGCTTTGAACCGGCCATCGATTACGTTGTGGTAAAAATACCGAAATGGCCCTTTGATAAATTTGTTCGTGCCAAGAGAACCCTTGGAACACAAATGAAAGCCACCGGAGAGGTCATGGCCATCAGCAACTCGATGGAAGGCGCATTTATGAAGGCATTGCGCTCACTGGAGCTGAACCTGTATACCCTGAAGCAACTCCAGTATGAAGATTGGACTGATGAAGCCGTAGAAAAAAAGCTTTATGATAAAGATGATGAGCGTATTCTCGTCGTTGCGGAAGCGCTGAGACGCGGCTTTCCAATTGCGCAGATATATGATATCACTCGGATTGATCCGTTTTTCCTCGGGAAGTTCAAAAACCTTGTGGATATGGAAGAGCTTCTGATGAGGCAAAGCCTTCACACGATAACCAGGGAGTTGCTGCTAAAGGCAAAGAGAATGGGCTTTACCGATAAGGTGATTGCAAAATTCATGGGTTGCGCGAAAGCAGAAATCAGTCAAAAGCGGCGGGAGTGGAACATCAACGCGGTTTATAAGATGGTGGACACCTGTGCTGCAGAGTTTGAGGCCGCAACCCCATATTATTACTCCACTTACGACCAGTACTCCGAGGTTGTACCAAGTGACAGGAAAAAGGTTCTGGTGCTTGGCTCGGGACCGATCCGTATCGGGCAGGGAATAGAGTTTGATTATTGTTCGGTGCATTCGGTGTGGGGCTTGAAGCAAGAGGGCTATGAAACGATCATTGCAAACAACAACCCCGAAACCGTCAGCACCGACTTTGATACCTCCGACCGGCTTTATTTTGAGCCCTTAACCCCGGAGGATGTTGAAAATATTATAGAAACAGAAAAACCGGACGGCGCTATCGTTCAGTTCGGCGGACAGACCGCCATTAAGCTGACCGGAGCATTAAAAGAGCTTGGTGTAAAAATCTTCGGAACCGACGCTGAGAATGTGGACGCAGCCGAAGACCGTGAGAAGTTTGATGCTATTTTGGAAGAGTTGAATATTCCGCGTCCAGCCGGTAAAACAGTCTTTACCACCGAAAAAGCACTGGAAGCTGCAAATTCGCTGGGTTATCCCGTATTGGTCAGACCATCCTATGTGCTTGGCGGCAAGGGAATGGAGATTGCCTTCAACAACGAGGATGTCCGCGAATTTATGGAGATCATTAACCGTGAAGAGCAGGAACATCCCATTTTGGTTGATAAGTACCTGATGGGCAAGGAGCTTGAGGTGGATGCCATCTGTGATGGAAAGGACATCTTAATTCCAGGGATTATGGAGCATCTGGAGAGGGCGGGGGTTCACTCAGGTGACAGCATTTCCATGTATCCCACTCAGAGCATCAGTAAAAAGACAAGAGACACGATTGTAGACTATACTGAAAAGCTGGCAAAGGCACTGCATGTAATCGGCATGGTGAACGTTCAGTATGTGCTGTATAACGATGAGGTTTATGTGATTGAGGTAAACCCACGTTCCAGCCGCACTGTGCCCTATATCAGCAAGGTGACGGGAATACCCATGGTGCAGGTGGCAACCCGTGTTATGATGGGAAGAACACTGAGTGATTTCCCGTTTGGCACAGGGCTTTTTCAGGAATCGGATTATGTAGCGGTTAAGGTACCTGTGTTCTCTTTTGAAAAGCTGCACGACGTGGACACCAGCCTGGGGCCTGAAATGAAATCAACCGGTGAAGTGCTGGGCATAGCAAAAACCTTCCATGAAGCACTGTACAAAGGAATTATTGCCTCCGGAATCAATATGCCGGAAGCAGGAAGCGGAATTCTGTTTACCGTCAAGGATACCGACAAGCCAGATTTGCTGAATTTGGCGGAAGGCTTTGAAAAGCTGGGTTACATCCTTTATGCCACCGGTAAAACCGCACTGTATCTGAATATGCATGGTATTGCGACAAATGCTGTGAAGAAAATCAGTGATGGCGCACCGAATATCCTGGATTTAATTGATACAGGTAAAATCAAGCTGATCATCAATACTCCCACCCGGGGACGTGCACCCCAGCGCGATGGGTTTAAAATACGCAGAAAGGCGGTTGAAAGCTCGATTCCATGCCTGACATCCATGGATACAGCCTTCGGATTGCTAAAATGCCTGCAGCTGGGCAAAAAACCGGAAGAGTTGGAGATATATAATCTGAAGATTTTTGAAAAACCGGATACCAATTGTAATGAATGATACCTGTGTCAAGGAGAACTGAAGCCAATAATAATGATACCGCATAATATATATAAAAAGGGGTAAGGCCTTATGCAAGGTCAAACTATTGTTGATCTTCACATTCATTCATATTGTTCGGATGGGACGATGTCTCCCGAAGAGATATTAAATGAAGCAAAGAAGAACCATGCTGAGATTATTGCAATAACCGATCACGATGTGCTTGAAGGTAGTATCAGCCTTGTAGAACTATGCGCGCATGAAGATATCCTATGCATTCCTGGAGTGGAGATTGATAGCCTCTTCGATGGGTTGAACGTTCATATTTTGGGTTATGGTATTGATTTATTTGATGAGAACTTCATGACGTTTGTGAAGCACTGCAGATACTGTCTTGATGAAGGGAGTGTCAGGTTAATCGGGAAAATGGAAACGAGTATTCCATCCGTTTCACTGAAGGACTATACCGATTTCCAATATGACAGAAAACTTGGGGGGTGGAAGGCGCTTCATTATTTTTATGCGAAGGGTCTTACAGGCTTTATAAAGGAAGGCATAAAGCTATATCCGGAATATGGTATACTCCATACAGATTTTAATTATCCGTCGGTTGATGAAGTGTGCCGTGAGATCAAAAAGGCCGGTGGCGTACCGATACTTGCTCATCCGGGAGAGGTGATTGATCCTTCAAACCACCAGTTATTTATACGTAAACTGGAAAAGTTAATTAATTTGGGTATTGAAGGAATAGAGTGTTTTTATCCAACACATTCTCTTGATATAACTGAGGCGTGTTTAAATGTGTGCCGACGCAATCATCTTTTAATCACCTCAGGTTCAGACTGCCATGGCAGTTTTGGTAAAGCCAAAATAGGCCAAATGCAGATCACTTTGGACAAATTGAATCTTGGAAGCCTAATTAGCGTATAATAGTTTACTCAACACAAATCATCCGACATATTTATAAATGTATGGCTAAAAATTGGCAGCAGTTATTTGTTGATGTTAGTGTATAATTTCTGAAGGCAGTAAAGATGGCAACTGTATAATAATGTAAAATAATAAAGGGAAGAGATAAACTCTTCCCCAATCCATCAAAATCATCTACAATGGAATTTACGAAAAAACA
>JAAYJG010000177.1 GCA_012523055.1 Ruminiclostridium sp.
ATTCTACATGGTACGAAACGCTGCCAACCGTTTGCCGTTCACTTCACGGAACTATCTTGCTCCGATCGGGCAACAACAGATTGATGATTATGCGATGAGAGGTTATACCCTTACGCAAACCCAAGGTTGGTAGTTGTTCCAATTAGTTCCATTGAAAACGAAGTAGAATTCGTAAAAGAACTGTACTTCTTTCGATTTCTATCTTCGTTTTCAATTGATTGATTCTATTCTCATTTCATCAACGATAAAGGCTTGTTAGGTGCCATGTTTTCGGAATAGTGGCACAATGATGTAAAACATTTTATTAATTACTGTGATGAAAAAAAATTTTGCGGTTCTTCTTTTTACAATATGTCTCTCCGGATATCTTCACGGACAGGCGAAGTATGTTTTTCTTTTTATTGGAGATGGTATGGGATTCAACCAGGTGAACGCCACAGAGATGTACCTGGCTGAACTGGAAGGTCGGATTGGGGTTTCTCCACTTACTTTCACCCAATTCCCTGTGGCCTCTTTTGCCACCACCTACTCAACCTCCAATGGAGTCACCGATTCTGGTGCTGCCGGTACAGCGCTCGCAACCGGCAGTAAGACAAAGAACGGAGCCATAGGGGTTGATTCTTTAAATGCACCCTTGATTTCAATTGCCGAGAGAGCGAAACAAAAGGGGATGAAGGTAGGTATCGCTACGAATGTACGAATCAATCATGCTACACCGGCGTCCTTCTATGCACACCGTGCCAGCAGGAACATGGGGTATGAGATTTTACTTGACCTGTTGGTCTCTGATTTTGATTTCTTTGCCGGGTCAGGTATCTCGGATCCGGAGCGATGGTATGACAAAACGCCTGCCGATAACATCTTTCCCAAGATTGACAGTGTCGGTTATGCAATTGGGTACGGGTACGAGTCATTTCTTTCGAATCAGGATAAAAAAGAGAAGGTGATGTTGATCAATAAGGGAGACAAGAGCAACAATAGCATCCCTTATGCCATTGACCGTACAAACGGTGATTTGACACTTGCCCATATTACTGATTGCGCCATACGCACGTTGGAAACAAATAACGAGAATGGTTTCTTTCTGATGGTAGAGAGTGGACAGCTTGACTGGGCCGGCCATGCCAACGACGGTGCCACGGTGATTCATGAAGTGATCGATTTGAATGAAGCCGTGAAGCGTGCCTATGATTTTTACCTGGAACATCCTGATGAAACCCTGATCCTTGTGACTGCCGATCATGAAACGGGGGGAGCTGTACTGGGTACCGGCAGCTCCACATTAAACCTGGCTGTGTTGCAGCACCAGAAAGTATCAAAAGGAACATTGTCTTCATACATCAGCAACATGAGAACAAATAGTGACAGACCGGTCACCTGGGAAGAGGTGAAGGATCTGCTTGCTGCCAATTTGGGGTTGTGGACAAATGTTCCCGTCAGCGAGTCGCAGGAGAAGAAGTTGGTTGAGCGATACAGAAAAAGCTTTATTGAAGGCGATCAAACCAAGGAAGAATCATTGTACCAGTCGGACGAGAAGCTTGCTTCAGAAGCGATCGCTCTTCTCAACAGCATTGCACGATTGGGATGGATCAGTGGCAGTCATAGTGCAAACTACGTTCCCGTTTTTGCCATCGGTGCCGGGGCTGATCTGTTTAAGGGGAAGATGGACAATACCGATATTCCCCGTTTCATCATGGAAGCTA
>JAAYJG010000178.1 GCA_012523055.1 Ruminiclostridium sp.
CACTTTCCAACCCGGAGGTATCCTTCCCCGGCTCAATGGTCTTAGTATGGGTTCTTTCTTCCCAAATCCCATTCTGGTTTTCCAGCCGGTATTTGTATTCCCAGCGTACTTCGGTGATCACCGGCGCTTGGTCGTCGATACCGGTCACATTAAGCATAATCTTCTGTGATGCACCCGAGCTGTCATGGACAACAAACTCATAGGACCCGTTGCTTTTTAAAGTGAATTTTTTTGTAGCAAGCTGATATGTAATCCCTTTATAGGTCACCATCAGGTCGGATAATTCTCTGTATCTGTCAACAGGTACACCATCGTCGTCCAGCAGCTTATCAAATGTCACATCCACGCTGAGCAGGTCAGGGGCAAGCACCACCACCGCTTCAACCGCCGGCGGATCGGTGCAGATATTGGCTACCGTCACCACATCGAAGCCTTCATTGCCAAATTCATCGACAAACTTAACGGTTATACTCCCGTTTTTCTTGAAACGAATCACCTTTTCTCCCGGAGTATATATAATATCCTGGTTGGTCAGCCCACTGACCAGCTCAATACCCGTCATTCGGATTGTTGAAATATCTTTATTAAATTCGGTCAGCTCCACACGAACGCTTCTTGACGTAATCGTGCCAATGGGGGTACTGTAAAGCTTTGTCAGCACCTGCGGTGCAATTTTGTCAATATTCGATATCGAAATAGCTTCTGTCCAGCTATTCCCGGCGCCGTCAAAAGCAGTTACCTGGTACGTCCCGGAGCTGTCCAGCTCAACCATGTATTCATTCTCCAGAGGATCGGTTACGGGATAAACCACACCGTCCTTTTTCACCTCGACATAGGCAATTCCGCTGGCTTCATCGGTTATTGTAAGAAATGCATAGATATTCTGATTTGTCTTTTCATTGCTTGACAACACCCAAGTTGTTGTTCCGGGTTGATTGTCAAACAGTGAGTATTCTACTTCTTTATATCCGATATTTCCCGCCGTGTCTGTGAACTCAAACGTGAATCTGTTGTCACTGGCCGTTAACATCCGGGTAAACGAACCGCCGTTATTGGTGGGTAATAGCTCTTTCCCGCTGTTTGAAATCGGATTTACCACAGCCATGACACGTCGGTATGCTTTCCCCTCTGTAATCGGAACCCATTCCCCCAGATAATTTTCAAAGCTATAATCTACGGTATAGTGGATACCCTCTACAATTGAAGTTTTATCAATATTCGCAACCGTCGCAGTGATAATGCTCGTCATACCCGCGCCGTTGTGCAGACGGAACTGCACCGTGCCGTTTTGGGCAAACACCTCGGTGTATTCTGTTGTTGCAATTGTATCTACATAGTTAGCGCCGCCGTCATAGGATTTTTCAAGCTTGGTGATGCCGCTCTCATTGTCAGACATTGTAATGGTAGCCATGACATTTTGGTTGGTAGGCTTTGTTTCGGAATAAGTAACGATCCCTTTTGGGGTGGTTTCATCCACTACAGAAATAGCCAGATAATCCTCTTCCAAACGTTCCTCTTCATTGCCCTCAAAAGTATACGAACTAAAGCGGACCGACTTAGTGGTTTTCCCGTCATGAAAAGCATCAAAGCACAGACTTGTGTATGCCACCGTATCCTGAGTTTGACCATAAACTGCATCAATAACACTACGCTGTTCATTCAACTGCATGCCCGAATATTCCGCATTATCCACATAGAAGATCTGCTTCTGGTATTGATTGCTTGGGTTTACAATATAGCTGATGGTATCCTCCGGTAAAAAGGAGATAAATCCGCCATTGGGGATGATCTGCCCGTTTTTCTCAATATGGGCCGATATATTAAAGCCGTCAACAAAATCCGCATCCGGTGTAAAGGTGAGTATCGCAGTGCGTTCGGCCTCATCCATGACAATGATGGATACCGGGGCGGCACTCCGGCAAACAAGACTGTATTCGTTCACAAATTCTTCATTTGCTTCCAGTAACGCCGACGACAGCAAGTTCTCCAATTCGGATTCCGAAAGGTTGGAAAGCCCGCCGGGCGGATCGGGCAAAACAACCAGCGGTACGTTGAATTGCAGTGTTGCGGTTGTGGTGCTCTTTGTTATTGCCGGTTCACATATCACCGAGACAATTTGAGGCTCGGCATCGGTTAAGGATAATGCCTGGCCGGTAAAAAGAACCTCGGATACATTTCCAACTGTATCTGTAGCCTTTATACCCACCGCGTATGTACCCTCCAGTCCCTTTAACCTGAGGGTATATGTCTTCACCTTCAGCTCATCGCCGCTTACAAGTGTTTCACTCTGTTCAACAGAAACTGTTGATGTATTAAATGCTATATAATCCGACTCGGTCAATACTTGGCCAGGGGTGGGGTCTTTCACCAGCGCAAAGGAGGCTTGCACGTCGGTCTGATCAAAAATAGTGATTTCCACCTTGCCGTCGGTTCTTGCGCCCGATTGGTGGTTTTCAGAAATTGCTTCGGCTTCAGGCGGAAGCTTGTCAATATTCTGAACACTTAAAGGAACAAGAGTTTCATTGCCCAAACTGTCCGAAAGCACCAGATCCCGTGTCACGTTTTCTTTGACGGTTACGATAAACTGACCTTCAGAATAGGTTGATATGATAATATCTGGAGTTTCACCATGAGCTTTAAGCGTGCAAACGCCCGTGCCTGCATCGGATGCGTTGATGATAACAGTGACATCCTCTTTTGTCCAGTTGGTTGTACTGTATGATGGCATATCGAACATAGGAGGCGTTTTATCGTATAGCAGTTTAATGGATTGTGCATCGCTCACCACCGAGCTTTTTGGATCATCCAGGTTACCGACATTCACGCAGGCTGTTTTGATATATAGTGTGTTCCAGCCCTCCGATAACGTCAATGGATTTTCCAGTGTAAGTGAATAGCTAATACTGCTGCTCCCTGGTTCTTTTTCAATATCAGCAGCCGTTATCCATCCACCGTAATCCGCGCCATTGGTTGATATGCAGTAACGCACATCCTGCTCGATTTGCAGGCTTGACACATTCTTAACCGAATCGCTCAGGTCAAGGTTTAATATGTATTCGCCGTTTGAAGTTGCGCCGTACCCATCCACATTGTCAGACAAATTGTGGCTGAGCGATGTGATCTGTGGTTTTTCATTTCTGTTGCCAAATGTCAGGAGTTCGGTATCCGATTGATAGCTGTTTTTGTCCTCTGCATTGATTTTCAGTCCATACACTCCGTTTTGAGGCAGGGAAAATGTCAGTATCTCATTGACGGTTCCGCGATTGTCGGCTGTCATGGTAATGGTAACAGGCGTTGCTTCATAGCCTTCAATGGGTGTGCCATCCGGGTTCACGATGAGGTATGTGGCTGATTCCACACCACTGACATCATTTATTTCCAGTTTTAATTGCTGTGTCTGCAATAGCTGCGAACTGTCTGTAAGCCAGGTAGTTTTTATCTTCGGGCTTGCATTGTCAAAAACATAATCCTTTGTGTATTCGCGCCAGTTGCCCGAATTTAGCTCGGTTACCTTATATGTAAGGGTATAGTTGCCATCTAGCAACCAACTTATCTCCTCTGAATCAAGCTGCTGCGCTGCGCCGACATTTTCTTCTCCGGTATAAGGTATATAATCTTGTGCGAATGAAGAGTCACTGGATTCCCATTTATATTCGGTTATATAATTCGTATCTGTCATATCGAATTGGATATTATAACTTCCTTTCGGATGGGTATTGGCTTCGGTGATGAGCGTGTCCCTGCTGTCATAATTATAAATTTTCACATCTTTAGAGAAATATTTGCCGTTTTGTTCAGCTCTTGAATCGTTACCCGAACTGTCGGCAGTATAATAGTACAGCTTTCCTTCAAAGGTTGTACCCTTTTGAACTTTTAAAAGCGCGGTGGCGGTCTCAGCTCCGCCCTCCACAAATGCCCATTTTTCAGTTATTACGTCTATTTCACCCGTCGATTGTTCAATGGTTTGTAAATCCGGATTAGGCATTTCCTGCCCGTCCTCAACAAAACAGTAATATGTTCTTGCCCATGACCCAGACGCCTGGCTGGTTTGCAAATCGGTGATCGCAAAGGTGTAATCATTTCGTTTGGTACCGTCTACCGCTTGGTTTTGAACAGTTTCTGTAACTGAGACCCGTGGCGCTTGGCGATCCAGATAAATATTCTCTATTTCATAAAAGCTGCCCCCATTCAGCCCGTTGTTGGCATCATCCCAACCATATATCCGCAGCTTGTACTGCCCTTCGGTGCGAGCAGCAGGCATCAAATGAATTTTCGCGTCTGTCAGAACTGTTGTGTTTACAGGCGCTTTCACCTGCGTCTGGGAACCACTTCCCAGGTACCCTGTAATCGCTGTAGGGGAGCTTCCATATGTGCCACCATTTTTCTGATATAGTTCATATCGTAAAAACCGCTGATTGCTATCGTTATGAGGGGTGTTCGCTTCCGGATACAGTGTTTCACTGCTGACAATATAAAAATCATGCTGACTGCGTATTGTGTTTTGAATGGAAATTTCGGTTCCATTCACATTGGTCAGCATAACGGAAGGCGCTTTTGTGTCAACCTTATGGGTTGAAAAATAATGGGAAAAAGAGGTTCCCCCGTTTTCAAGATAATATTTTTCGAGCGTGCCGTCGGATGGAAAGTCGTAGTAGGAATATATATTGTCCAGTTTAAGCAGCACACCATCGTTTGCGCTTCCGGCTTTGTCCATCGGTATCCTGCCCTTGAAGGTAAGCGTACCACCTGATTTGGTCATTGACATGTCACAAAGCTTGTCCGATGCGCTGTTACCCAAGTATAGGGCGGCTGAGCATCCAAAATTCTGAACAATTGTCTCCTTTTGCTCAGCTGTGATACTACCACAGAAAATAGATGTCGGGCTCATGGTTATGGTTACATCCCTATATTGTTGATTTAAATAATTATAACCTGTACGCGGAGAAAAGGTTGGGGTTTGGCTGATGCTTGCATCACCCATTTGAAAACATCTGCGGTAAAAGGTATATTTCATCTCTTTTACATATTTGCCATTCTCCAGCTTCACATCTTTAGACAAAGAATTTGTTGTGTTTTGCGGAAAGCCTAGCTTAACGGTTATTGTCAGGTAACCTATTCCGCTATGCGTACCATTTGGTGCCGCAGCCATGGCATCAAACAGTTTCTTCCGATCAATAGATATCTTTGCGCCGGTAGTGGGAGAAGGCTCGGTAAATGTCAGCCAATCCCTGCCAACAGCATCGTTTGACACAGAATAGGTCATAGTGGGCGCATCCTCGTGCGCCATTGCATTATAACTGCCATACTGGTCGGTAATCGTTCCACCCCAGCTATGTTCTATTTTCCCGGTATAATGGCCGCTTAAGTAGTACGTTCCTCCCCAGCCCTCATATCCACTGTAGCCGGTGATTTTTCTCCTTGTTACAGCTCGTATATCCTTGCTGATTTGCCCCTTGTTTTTTGTCCATGTATAAAAACTTACCGATGTACGATAAATCGGAGAATAGGGGGAATTAATATCCGGTAAAGACACGTCAACAAAATCGCAATACCAATCATCGCTGCCGGAATTTTCAATGAATAGATCATGTATCATCCATGGCGCCTGCATGCGTTCAATAAATTCATACTCTCTGCCGTCACCATTCTCGTGATCATTTACACCAGGCAGATCGCATAATTTCCGAAGATCAGATCCGACATGGAACTTAAACCCGGCATAAATGTCAGAATCTGTTCCCGCGCCGCTCGGGGTTCCTGTTTTGATATACAAAGAAAACTTGCGGTCTGCAGTCGCATTTGCAGTAACCGGCATAAGTGGCAACAACATGGCCACTATCAGAAATAAACATAAAACCTTTCTTTTCATAAACACGCCTCCTATTATCTTTACTACCAAAAGCCAGGTCAAAAAACGATAAATCAAATGGGCTTGTACAAGTTAAAATGCAGTTGCTTTAGTTATTATTCATTCTGTTCACTGTGCTCCTATTCATAATCCTTCATTTTTCTTTGGTGCGTGTCGTTTCCTGTTTCATTTTTTTCTCCTTCACCCGAAGGCATTGTACTGTGATAAAAACAGCAGCCGAAAAGGAGATCACGCCCACCAGCACATAACCACCGGCATTCTCGTTCAGAAGCAACGTGCCATACAGCTCCGGCACGTTGCTATGCCCGCCACCGGTCATGTTGCCAATACTTTTAATAAGTGATAGCGATAACACCGCGCAAAGTGCGGAAAGGGCGCCAAGCAACCGGCTCTCTTTTTTAATGCGAAGTTCTTCTGCCCGTAGCTTTACTCGTCTGACTCTTTCGGTAGTATCAACCATTTAAAGAACTCCTTTCTTTATCAATAAAAAACTATCCATTAATATAGGTACAAAAAATCGAAAAACTACGCACCGAAAACCAAAAAACTTTCTCACGCTAAAAAGAGCTGCCATATCGGCAGCCCTTAAAAGAGTTGTTTTATATCCGTTTTTATTGTTGTGGCTTGATTTTTAGAAGTTTTGCCGCTCCCAGCCCCACCATTAATGTAAAGATAGGGAGCACATAAGCTATATACTGCGCAAAGCCTCCATAGGCAATCAGTAGATTGTATACCGCATAGAAAGTGATAGAAGCGCACAAAAGACCAAAGGTCCCGGCAACTTTAATCCATTCATACTTCCAAACAAACATTAAACCATACCCTACAATCGCACCGCAAACTATGTGCATGGCGCCTGTGCCAAAACCTCGGAACAATAAAAAGGACAGCTGCGCGGCACCATTTTGAATAAGGTAGCATATGTTTTCAAAGGTGGCAAAGCTGACAGCCACAATCAACACTGCGATATTTATTTTTATGGGTTCAGGCTCAAAGACCAGCAGAAAAAACAGCAATGGCAGCAGCTTTATAATTTCCTCCACCACCGGGGCGATTTGTGTTGTGGCGTTGATAAGATTAGCATTGTATAGACCGGCAAAAAAAGTGTTGACATAGGCTGAAAGCAAGCAGGCTCCCATTCCTGAAATGCTAAACAGAAAGACATGTCTGTGCTTTTTGCCCATACAGAGCATCGTTACCAAAAGTGGCGCTGCAATACACACAAAGATATTTTCAATAGATGTCACACGCCCACCGCCTTTCTCGTGGCAGGCAGCAGAGCGAAAAGAGCAGCCGACAGCAGGAAATCGAACCAGAAATAAGGGTTGGTTAGCGTGTCACTGATCCAAAAGCAGGATGATGTCCACAAGCAGTATTCCAAAAACACGATACACAAAACGGCAATGTGAAAATACTGCATATCTTGCGGCTTACCGCTCTGCCTCCTGGCATAAATCAGCCCACGGACTGAGCACCAGGCTGCAGCCATAGTTAAACCGCATATCAGCAGATTAAAGAGAATATCGCCGTGGGTAAAATATAACAACATCTGAGGGACACAAAAAACAGGAACAAGCCACATCGCAAAATGGCGAAGCTTTCTTTCCTCCTCAGTTGACAGGGTAAATTCCAGCGTCAGTAAAAACATATAGCTGGCTATCCAGGCAAGCTCCGAAACATAGAAAACAGGTGGGGTAAAGCTAAATAAGAATATATGCAGTGTCCAAAAGAGCATCCCCAGCATAAAAGTGCCATAAAGACA
>JAAYJG010000179.1 GCA_012523055.1 Ruminiclostridium sp.
CACCAGTCGTGAAAATATCCCAACTGTTTCAATGCTTTTTGAACCTGGTACACATCTGAGCCGAAATCGCCATCTTTCAGGGTACGGAACGGCTGATTCTCAAATACGATGGTTACCTTTGTTCCGTGGGGGATAAACCCATATAACTCCTTTGCGTCTTCATTTTTCATTCGGATGCACCCGCCGGAAACATTCTCTTTTCCGATTACCCAAGGTGTCCTGGTTCCATGAATGCCATATTTACCCCATGGTACGTTCAAACCCATCCAGGAACCGCCAAAACCGTCTCCCCACTTCGCTTTCTGGATGATCACCCATTCTCCGAGGGGGGAGGGTGTTGCGTTTTTTCCTCCGGAAACAGGGTATGTTTTTTCTAACTCGTTATTCTTGAATACATACATCATCTGTTCATCCAGATTGATATGGATGTGGTATGGACTGTTTGCCGCATAGTAGGTGTTTGGTTCAAAAAACACATCTTCTGTATTGAAATCAACGCGTACCACGAAGTTTTTTATCAACAATATAACTGTCAGCAAAAAGAACAGGGAAATCCAATCCTGGATCATTCTGCGTGCGATTGTATTCGACCGGTTACTGGTAGAATTGTTCTGGTGGGTACACTCGCGGATTGCTGGATTTTGCATGGACAAATCTTTTACTGGTGGGTCGCTGATGGAATTGTTCTGGCGGGTACACTCCTGGAACACTGGATTTTGCCTTGCAAAATCCTTTACTCTTCGAGAATTCAACATAACCAAGCACCTCATTATACTATATGAGGCTTTTCCGATTTCTTTTCCTGGAACCGGGAATTTTTCATGGTTGTACTATTCTTTTTAAATTACCAATATATATGGATAGGATTGAGTTACAGGTATGGATATTCTTTGCCAGTGATCCATCCTAGTGCTTTACTCCTGCGCGATGTTTTACGAAATTACTGTTCCTTTACCGGGAGGAAATTGTTTTGAAAAAGCTATTCATTCTTTCTTTTATCTTTTCCGTTTTGTTTTTTTCTATAGCAAATGCGGATGATTTGATTGAAGAAGCACCTGCATCCTCGATATTTGAGGATTTTTCTCTGGAAGCGTTCAATGGGGAAGAACCGCAAATTAATGCGCGTTCGGCTGTTGTAATAGATTTTGAGTCAGGACGTGTTCTGTTTGAAAAGAACGCCTTCATTAAAAGACCCATGGCCAGTACCACAAAGGTGATGACTGCCATTGTAGCACTTGAAAACTGTACTCTGGACGAGATTGTTACAGTGAGCAGAAGGGCGGCAATGGTACAGGGATCAACCATCGACCTGTCAACCGGTGAAGTGTTGTCAATGAAGGAATTGATGTACGGGTTGATGATGCGTTCGGGCAATGATGCCTCCATCGCCATCGCGGAGCATATCGGAGGAAGCGTTGAAGGCTTTATTCAAATAATGAATGACAAAGCCCGTGAAATTGGCGCATACAACACCCGATTTACTACGCCCCATGGGCTTGATGAAACAGGGCATTATTCAACCGCATACGATATGGCGCTGATTACACGGTATGCGTTGAAAAATCCGACGTTCAATGAGATAGTTAAAACTCAGTCCATTCAGGTGGGCAAGAGGCTGATGTACAATACCAATGAAATGCTGATGGGTTATGAGGGTGCGGACGGCGTTAAAACAGGCTATACCGGAAAAGCGGGGAGGTGCTTGATCACTTCAGCCACCAGGGAAGACAGGCGTTTTATTTCAGTGGTCCTTTTTTGCGACAACAGAAATCAACGTGCTTTAAGCAGCAAGAAAATTCTTGATTATACCTTTGACGTTTACTTTCCCCAAACGCTGATCCGTAGCGAGTACATCGGTTATGTGCCGGTTTACAAAGGGTTTGAGAAGAAAGTGCCGGTTTATGTGGAGAAAACCATGACCATGCCTGTTACAGAAAGTGAAAAAGCCTGCCTGTATACAAAAATTTCCATTCCGAAAACGTTATACGCGCCGATCAGGCAAAAGGAGATTGTCGGAACGATGTCGGTCTACCTTGGCGAAAAGATCCTGTGCGAATCAGTGATTCGGGCAGGAAAAGCCATCCGAACAAAAAATATGCTTCAAAGCGTTTTGGATGTTTTTATGGCATGGCTGAAAATGGTAAAATATGAATAAGTTCAAACAAGACTGAACATTTTCTTCGTGATCTAAAGTTAGAATTAAAACGTTTCATTTTGGCAGAGCAGGAGCATATCCTGGTTGTTTGGAATCATTCATCATATCACATTCTTTATGCATTTTTTAATATTGATTATGCCGTAATATTGAAACCTGGCAAAGAAAGTACTGCATTATAACCACCAACAGAAAAACTAAAAATATAAATATGAATTATTTGAAAGTCCAACTTGCAAAATTCATTAAAATGGTTTATGATAATGTAGAATTGGAAATTCAGGCATATGGGGTACAGCAGCAGTCAGGATGTATCTATAAAGGCTTCATAAGGCAGGCCATCAAAGTTTTGTCGCCTGTTCACCATTTGCCATATGAAACATAAACCATCGGGGGATGATGAAGATGTATGAAGGTTTCACTACAGAACAATTAATTGAACGCAAGCAGGTTATGGAAACCCGTTTTGTACAGTATAAGGCACAAAACCTGAAGCTGGACATGTCAAGGGGCAAACCCTCAAAAGAACAACTGGATCTGTCCAATGGC
>JAAYJG010000180.1 GCA_012523055.1 Ruminiclostridium sp.
ATGGGCATAACCTTTAATACCTTTAAATTCGTATGGATACCCAGAGTATTGATCATTGCTTTTATTGTGTTCTTCTCCATGTTTTCACTGGATGTCTTCACTGAAGATGCAGAATTAGCAGATAAGCTGGCGGGTTTTTTAATCCATATGCTGCCATCCTTCGTGATGATACTGTTCCTGGTGATCACATGGAAACACAATGTTGCCGCGGGGGTAATGTTTATTGCCCTGGGGGTGGTTTTTACCTTTTTCTTCAACACCTACGAAAAGGCCGCAAGCTTTTTTACGATTTCCTTCATTCCCATTCTTGCAGGCCTGATGTTTTTTGTTCCCTCGCTCATACGCCGGAAAACCCCAACTGAATCCTGATGACTTTCAGGTTCTACAGCTTTTCATTTTCATAATACAGAACCTTATCTTTCATGATCATAGTTCCAATCCCCTTGTTTGTAAAGATCTCAAGGAGAATGCAGTGCGGGATGCGGCCGTCGATGATGTGAGTGCGGCCAACGCCTTTTTCCAGGGCATGGACGCAGCCCATGACCTTCGGAATCATTCCATCCCGGATGGTACCGTCTGCTACAAGCTGATGCACCTCTTCCACGGTTAATGCGTTCAGAATTTGATCTTCCTTTGAGTTTTTCACACCCTCAACATCGGTCAGAAGGATCAGCTTTTCGGCTTTTAAGGCGCAAGCCAGTTCCCCGGCTACGGTGTCTGCGTTAATATTGTAGCTTTGACCGTTTTTATCGGAACCGATAGGCGCAACAACCGGTATATACCCGTTCTGTGCAAGAACCTCCAGCATGTGTGGATTGATATGAACAATATTTCCCACAAAACCCAGGTCAATTTCCTGGCCGTCGTCGGTTTTGGTCAGCTTTTCACATTCGATCATGTTGTCGTCTATGCCGCATATTCCAACGGCTTTCCCGCCTTTTTGGTTGATCAGCGATACGATTTCCTTGTTTGTTTTTCCTACGAGAACCATTTGTGCAACCTCCATCGTTGCACTGTCTGTTTTGCGCAGCCCGTTAACAAATTCGGATTCAATGTTCAGCTGCTTCAATGTGCGGGTAATGTCAGGGCCACCCCCATGCACCACAACCGGGTTTACCCCGATGTATTTCAACAGCGTAATATCGTCCATGACCGAGTTTTTCAGCTCGCCGTTGATCATCGCGTTTCCACCGTATTTGATGACGACGGTTTTCCCGTTCAATGCTTGAATATAGGGTAAAGCTTCAACCAATATACCGGCTTTTTTGATAATGTCTTTCATATATACTCATTCCTTTCGCTTCACTGAAGGCACAAAGAGTAACAGGCTGCTCATAGCTGTTCCCAATCTCCTGCCACTTATCCCACAGGCCTGCCAGGCTGATTCATCACTGCACGGCTTATCAGGATGAATCCTGGGGACAAAACAGACTTCAACCCGGTGACAATTCATAATTATACATCCTCGTGCATAAAAATGCAACAGCTTGATCAAGATCATATTATGCAAAGTCACTAAAAGAGAAAAATTTTTTTTGGTTAAAAAAGTAGTAGTAACCATGGGCTTATCATGCTAAAGTAATATTATGTTTCTAATATAAAGAATCTAGTTTTTAGGAGGGAATTAAATGGCTGGCGTAAAATTGGCGAATGTTTTTAAAACCTATCCAGGTGGGGTTACAGCAGTTAGCGACTTTAGCATTGATATTGAAGACAAAGAGTTTATCATTCTTGTTGGCCCATCCGGTTGCGGAAAGACCACAACGCTCAGAATGATCGCGGGTCTTGAAGAGATTACCGAAGGCGAGCTGTACATCGGGGACAAGCTGATGAACGATGTAGCCCCCAAGGATAGAGACATTGCAATGGTTTTCCAGAACTATGCTCTGTATCCTCACATGACTGTATTCGACAATATGGCATTTGGGTTGAAATTAAGAAAAACACCAAAAGACGAAATAAAGAGAAGAGTGCATGAAGCTGCCAGAATTCTGGACATCGAGCATCTGCTCGACAGAAAGCCGAAGGCTCTTTCCGGCGGTCAGAGACAGCGTGTTGCGTTGGGACGTGCTATCGTTCGTGAACCAAAAGTATTCCTCATGGACGAGCCTCTTTCCAACCTCGATGCAAAGCTGAGGGTTCAGATGAGAACGGAAATCAGCAAGCTGCACCAAAACCTCCAAACCACCTTCATCTACGTTACCCACGACCAGACCGAAGCTTTGACCATGGGTACCAGAATTGTTGTTATGAAGGATGGCTTCATTCAACAGATCGACAGCCCGCAAGAGCTCTATGACAACCCGAACAACATGTTCGTTGCAGGCTTTATTGGAAGCCCGCAGATGAACTTTGCCAATGTGCTTGTTGTCAAGGAAGGCGATAAGGTTTACCTGAAGTTTGGTGAAAACATGCTGGAAGTTACCGCAGACAAGGCAAAAATTGTTGAAAAATCCGGTTATATCGGCAAGGAAGTTGTTTTCGGAGTTCGTCCTGAAAACACCCACGACGAGCCCCAAAACATTGAAAAATGGGCAAGCGCTGTCGCGGATGCAAAGGTTGAAGTTACTGAAATGCTCGGTTCTGAAACCTATCTGTATCTGGTGATCAACGGCATCAACTTCACCGCCAGGGTTCATCCGAAATCCACCACCAAGCCGGGCGACAAGATCAAGATTGCTTTTGACATGGGCTGTATGCACCTGTTCGACAAGGAAACGGAAAAGGTCATTGTCAACTGATGCATTTGCGCACATCATAAACCAGAAGGTAAATAGAATCAGCGGAGAAAACCAGTGGTTTTCTCCGCTTTCTGTTTTTTGGGATGATCATGAAACTTTTTCGGAAATAATCCGTTCTAAGAAATACCAAGGTTATAGGGTTCATGAATATGGGTATTATTAAGGTAAGCCTCCCCGTGAAGGGGTAGGAATTCCTGCTTCGGAGGGATTATATGCGGGTAGTTGGTTTTATAGGGCCCAGTGGTTCGGGGAAAAGCTACCGGGCACTTTGGGTGGCCAAGGAGAGAAATATTGAGTATATCATTGATGACGGCTTGCTGATCTATCAAAGCCGCATTATTGCCGGCAAATCCGCAAAAAAGGAACCAACGCGCATCGGCTCCATCAAAACAGCCCTGTTCACTGAACCGGATCACTGTGCTAAAGTCATTGAAGCAATCAAGAAAAACAAACCGGAAGCTATCCTTATTCTGGGTACTTCAGAAGAAATGGTTGAAAAGATCGCAAGCAAGCTGCAGCTTGAAGGAATTACCGAAAAGGTGTTTATTAACGAGGTTGCAAGTGATCTGGAAATTCAACAAGCCATCACTACCCGATCCGGGCAGGGAAAGCATGTGATTCCGGTGCCCAGCCTGGAGCTGAAAAAAGACTTTTCCGGTTATTTTCTGGATCCCCTCCAGATCTTCAAGCGGAAGGGGAAGGGACATTTTCAGAACATGGGCGAGAAATCGGTGGTTCGGCCTCCCTTCAGCTATAATGGGAAATATACCATCTCAGATTATGCCATTTATCAGGTTGTGAATCATATCATTACGAACATGGATGCCATGGAAAAGATTCTCCGCTTTCGCCTGAACAAGAGTGAGGACGGGGTTATGCTGGATATGGATGTTGTGATGGTTTACGGACATAATCTGCTTGATAGCATCAAATGGGCTCAGAACCAAATCCGCAGCGAGCTGGAAAAGTTCGCCGCGCTGAATGTTCGGGAAATGTACATTACCGCGAAAGGTCTGGTGATGAAAAAAACGCCTGCCTTGACAGTGTCGACGCAATAACGTATAATTTTTTGGGTAGGGAGCAGGGTGTTTATTCCAATCTGCAACGAGTGGAACCGGGTGAAGTTTTCAAGGAGACTGAAGTGGTGACAGTGCCGGAATTCAAGACAGAACAATATCTGCATCTGGAAGATGAGGAGATTGTCCAGCTTGGTCGAAAAGGGGACAAGGATGCCACGGACTATCTCATTCATAAATACAAGAATCTGGTTCG
>JAAYJG010000181.1 GCA_012523055.1 Ruminiclostridium sp.
AGAAATTTTTCCCAAACTATCGGGCTTCAGCTGCATCACCATTTCAGATTTCTCTTCCCGGAACATGGTTTCGGCCTTTTCGACGATCTGCGCAGTCACATCAGCCTTTAAAACGCTTTGCGGCTTCACGGGCTGAGTATTGACTGTTTCCACGGGTTCAGTGAAGGGCATCTTCACGTCAGGTGCTGCTTCATGCATGGTTTGCGGCTTCAACTCCGCTGCGCTCTCAGTCTTTTTGCTGAAGCTGGTTTTTAACTGAGGTTTTTCCTGCAACCCGCTTTCTGCTTCTTCCTGCAATGACCCGCTGTTGGCATTTTCCACTACGGCAACCTTTTCTTCCGGAACCTGCACGGTGCTTTCTTCGCTTTCCATGGCGACTTCCGATACCAAAGTTGTTTTGGGGGTTGCTGCCTTCAATGCGGGTATCGTAATTTCCTGCAGCGATGTCTGAACCAGATGTAATTTCGCATTTTCAGCTTCGTTTAACATTTTACCCGCCAGTTCCTCAAAGCTGACAACTTTGCTGACAGAGATTTCAAGCCCGTCCTGAACAAGCGATTCAAAAGAATCCTCCCCCAGAAACTGCTGAAGCCTGCTGGCAAAAGCCATCGCTTTAGCGGCGGTTTTTGTTCCATCCAGCTGTGCTGCTGTCTCGGTCAGATCCGCCAGCAGTTTGGAAAGTTCATCGTGTACAGCATCCAATGGTTGTAAGGAAACACCAGAAGCATTGTCACTGCTTACCTCTTTTACGGTCTGTGTTGGGGTGGCCGCCTGTTCCAGCACTTTGATGATTTCATCCATGACAGCAAGCAGCTGTTCGGCCTTTTGTGTCTGTTCAAACTGCGGAGCCTGACTTTCTGCATCCTCCGGATCCTTATCTTCTTCGGTCTTTTCCGGCATTGCTTCAACCATCGCCTTTGTTTCCTTCAATACTTCAACATCGGCTGTGGTAGTCTGTTCGCTGTTTATTTCCGGCTGGGTTTCGTTAAGTTGTTTCGATTCGACCGGCACTTCGGATGGTTCAGTCTTTATAACGGTTTCATCCTTACCTGCGGTCATTATGTTGCGCTTTAGTGGTTTTGTGGTTCTTTCGGCTAATTTCGGTGAATTGTCAATAGTTTGCAGAGGTTTGCTCCGGCTTTTATCAAGGTATGACAGGAAGCTGTCTGTACCAGCGGTTCTTTCCTTCCCTTCCTGCAATGTGGTGTCGGCCTTCAGAAATGGAAAGCTTGATTGTTGATTGATAATTACCATATTTCTCACCTCCTTTCACATCATGATTTTTATAACAACGGAAGCGATTGCTTGTAATCGCAACACACTGTTATATCGAGGCGGGAGATATGCTCGCCGCCTGATTAAGGTAATCGGTACCCGCCACCTATAAAGGTGGGGGACGTCGGGCCTCGTTATTATTATGGATGTTATTGATAGCACTGTTTATATGATGGAACTATACAAGAAAAATGTTTTCGTTCCTCAATTCCCAAGCCTTTGTTCTGCCACCTTTTTCATCAGCTCTGCCGCAAACTTTGGTTCCATGTTTTCAACGATCTCGGCTGCCAAGTCGGCTTTCATGGCCCCCAACAGGTTTACCACCATCGGCATGTCGCTTGCGGCAAGCTCGGTGAGGATAGTTGCGGCGTTGGCAGGTTCCATTTCCAGATAAGGCTTTGCCAGGTTTTTATACTCCTGGCTGACAACATCCTCTTTGGCCAATTCTCCATAGATTTCCTTTGCGGTTTGCGGATCGATCTTTTCATAATACTGTTGGAAAGCTTCCTTGTTTCCTGCGGCAATCAGCCTGGTCAATTCCTTTTTATCCGCTTCGATTTCAGCCAGCTGCTGCTCGATCTGTTTCATTGTATTTTCATTTTGTAAACGAATGGCTTCGGCTTCATCCTTCAAATCTTTCCATTGCTTTTTTTCACCCTCCAGGGCTGTAACTTGTGCCGCAGTACTTTCAAGCTGTGCTTTCAAATCGGACTCCACACCGCGAAGGTAATTGTAGTGGTCCAACAGCTCCTTTTGTGTAAGGTGTTTTGGATCATACGGGTCCGCTGACGCAGGGAGCGCGGGCAATGCCAGCTTCAACACGGGTATTCTTTCCAGGCTGGGACGGAATTGTTCACCAAGCCCGTAAATATTGTTTTTAAGAACATAATAAAAAGCCCCGCCAAATACCACAAGAACGATAAGGATGGACAATGATACCGTCAGCAATCCGTGCAGCAAGCCGTCCGATTCACCCTTCTTATCGCTTCCCT
>JAAYJG010000182.1 GCA_012523055.1 Ruminiclostridium sp.
GGCTTTTTACAGCTTTTTACCCTATATATCGACATTGCTACCTTTTTATGGCTGACATTTTACATACTAACTGCTACCCCGTTGCACTTTCTCTTTCAAAGGTTGCACTTACTTTGTCCATCCACCCCAATCTCTGCTGATACGTAAAGCTACTGCATCAGGAGCCCCCTTCGTTTTCCATTAAAAGAACCTGCATTCCCATATATCGTTTCAAGGTTGCTTCGGTCTGGTTTGCAAGGTCATCCAGAAACATCCTGTATAAAACGGGGTTTTCCAGCAGGTATTTTGTTTCCAATGTGCGTTCACAAAGTGAACAAAACCGTTTTAGTACCTCGGGATCTTCCAGAACCCGGCTGTTTCGTTCCCTGGCCAGAATCAGCTTCAACAGGGATGGTATTTTAACAAGGTAGTTCTCCTCGTTCTCTTCAACCCCCAGCAGCATGGCCAAATCAATATCCAGACGGCGGATGATCTTCAGCAGAATACCAAGGTTCGGATTTTTCTTCACCCCGTTTTCAATTTGGGACAGGTACCCCGGGGAAATATCCAACTCCTGGGCAAATGAAACCAGAGAAATGTTATTCTCTTCTCTTTTTGCCCTGATGATCTCACCCACTTTTATCTGCATATGAACCCGCTCCCGACATAATATTCTTTTTCCCGAAACAGTAAAACGATCAGCTACCCTTCCAGGATAACCTTATGATATACTTTTTTCCCCTTGCGGATCAAAATTTCACCGTTTTGGAATGATGCAACCGTGATCATCAGGTTTGGATCATCCACACGTCCGCCGTTGACGTACAGCCCGCCCTGCTGAACAAGCCTGCGGCCTTCGCCCTTGGATGGTGCCAGCCCGCAATGTAACAGCAAGTCCAGAACACCCATGCCTTCACCGAGGGTTTGTGAAGGTATGGCGGTAGAGGGCATGTTTTCCGAAGATCCACCCCCGGCGAAAAGTGCCTTCGCTGCGTCACTGGCCTTTCGCGCGTTTTCTTCACCGTGAACGATTTTCGTGACCTCGAAGGCCAGAACCTGCTTAAGCTCGTTGATCTTCTCCTGTTGGCAGGCTTCATACTCCAGGATTTGTTTCATGGGAATGAAGGTAAGCAGCTTCAAACATTTGATGACATCGGCGTCATCTATATTCCTCCAGTATTGGTAAAACTCATACGGGGATGTTTTTTCAGGATCCAGCCACACTGCGCCCTTTTCAGTCTTGCCCATTTTCTTCCCCTCGCTGGTGGTCAGCAGCTGGAAGGTCATGCCGTATACTTCCTCACCTTCCACCCGGCGCACCAATTCGACGCCGCCGAGGATATTACTCCACTGATCATCGCCGCCCAACTCAAAGGTGCAGTGATAATCCTGATACAGCTTCAGAAAATCATAGCTTTGCATCAGCATATAATTGAACTCGATAAAGGACAGCCCTTTTTCCAGCCTGGATTTAAAGCATTCCGCCGATAGCATGCGGTTGACCGAAAAATGAACCCCGATATCTCGTAAAAAATCGACATAATTCAGCTTCAAAAGCCAATCGGCATTATTCACCATCAGCGCCTTGCCTTCGTTGAAATCGACCAGATTGCGCATTTGCTTTTTAAACTGATCCGCGTTGTGCTGAATTTCCTTCTGGGTCAGCATTTTGCGCATATCTGTCTTCCCGGAGGGGTCACCCACCATGGCGGTACCACCGCCCAAAATGGCCACAGGCCTGTGCCCGGCACGCTGCATGTGGGCCATCACGATCAGTTGCAGAAAATGTCCTACATGAAGGCTGTCGGCGGTGGGATCAAAGCCGATATAAAAAGTAATCTTTTCTTTGCCCAAAATTTCCCTTATTTTATCTTCGTGGGTTACCTGGGCGATAAAACCGCGTTCCTTCAGAACATCATAAACATTTGAATTTCCCAAAACATGTCCATCCTTTCCTTTATCCAACCAACATGCCGGAAGGCATGTTTATCATCTTACCTGTTTCTTTCGTGCACAGCCGAGTCAGACTGGATCACAATCATTACTAATTATAGCACCAAAAGCAATTGCTTTGCAATTGCAACACACCGCTATTGCAACAGCAGGTTTTGCTTTAGCAAAACCATCACACCGCAACAACGAAGGTTTAGCTTCGTTATATCGAGGCTGGGAGTATTCATACCATCAAATCAAGGTAAATCAGTTCCATCTGCTTATAAAAAGTGCTGTATTACTCCCTCGCTATAATGAATTATTCCCTGAAGTTCCAGCTTAAATGAAAAAAAACTTCTGATCCACGATTTTTGTGCTATAATAGCTTTACGGGAAAGAACATTCCTGTTTTTTGTGTTGCATTGATTGCTGCTAAAAGCACTTGCGCGAATGGATCCTGGATCAATTATCATTATCCGGGTTCCTTTCAGGAGGAAGATATGAAGTTGAATTTACGCGGTTTGTTTAAACCAAAACCGAAATCCGGCAATGAGCGTCCTAAGGTGAAACGAGAGAAAAAAGTGAAACCAGCCATTTCCGCGCCGAGGAAACGGTCTCCGGTAGTGAATGCCCTGCTGTTTTCCCTGAAGGTAATATGGGGGGCTATCAGGCTGATCCTTACCATTCTCATCGTTGCAGGCTTTATCGGCAGTGGTCTTGTTGCAGGCCTGGTTTATGGATATATCGAAACAACGCCCGAGTTAAGCGCCGTTGACTTAACCCCGACAAAGTACAACACTTTTATCTACGATGTTGACGGCAATGTTCTGGCTGAACTGAAACAGAATGAAAACCGTGTCTGGATCGAATTTGCCGAGATCCCTCAGAACCTGATAAACGCATACATCGCTGTCGAAGACAAACGTTTCTGGGATCATAAGGGTGTAGATTTCAGAAGGTTTCTGAAAAGCACTTACAATACTATCATTTCCAAATTGAAGGGTGAAGATGATTTGCAGGGAGGCAGTACCCTGACACAGCAAATGGTGAAAAATCTGACCGGAAATATGAAGCCTACTATCAAAAGAAAAATTCAGGAAATGTGGCAAGCACTCAAGCTGGAACGTGAAGGGCTTTCCAAGGAGGATATCCTCACCCGTTATATGAATACCATTCCCATGGGCAGTACAATCTATGGTATTGAAACCGCTGCACAGGCTTATTATGGGAAGGATGTTCGTAACTTGTCCCTTGCGGAATGCGCCAGCCTGGCAGGTATCACCAACTGGCCCACTCGTTACATTCCCAACAGTGACGAAAACAAGGCGAACAACATGGAACGGGCTCACCTCATCCTGGATCTGATGTTCGAGCAGGGAATGATCACAGAGGAAGAGCACACCCAGGCCATGCAGGAGGAGATTGATTTTACCTTCAACCCCGGCGCGGGAAAGATTACCCGCAGCAGTATTCAAAGCTATTTTGTCGAAGAAGTGATCAAATCTGTTGTAAAGGATCTCAGCGAGCAAAAAGGCATCAGTGCGCAAACTGCCGAAGACATGGTATACAACTCAGGCCTGAAAATCTATACCACTCAGGAAAAGAAGGTTCAGAATGCACTAGATTCGGTTTATACTGACGAGACCTACTTTCCCCTCATTAACGAGGAAGCGAAGCTGCGCGAGGAAATCCCCCAGTCCGCAATGGTTGTGATCGACCCTGCCACCGGTGCGGTTCGGGGGCTGTATGGCGGTAACGGCAAAAAGGAAGGTAGTGTCCTAAACAGGGCAACCGGCATGGGACGCTCTCCCGGTTCTACAATCAAGCCTCTTCTGATTTACGCCCCCGGCATTGAAACGGGTAGAATCACCGCTGCCACCATTATCGACGATGTAGCGCAGCATATGCGCCTGAACGATCTGTCCATTCCTGAAAAGGAGCGTCAGCAGATATATCCGCGAAATGTTGAAAAGAGAAATTATGGTTTAACAACGGTTCATGAGGGACTTGTTCAATCAAGGAACGTCGTTGCTTCGTTGGTGCTGCGTGATTATACCACCTTCAAGGTTGGACTTGATTACCTGGAAAGGGTTGGTTTACCCTGCTGGGATAAGGAGGGGATGATCTCCATCGCCATGGGCGGCGGCCTGGAAATGAGCCCGATGCAAATGGCTGCGGCCTATACGGTTTTCGCCTACAAGGGCGTCTATTGGGAGCCGTACTTCTATACATCCATCGAAGATTATGACGGCAATCTGGTTCTTGAAAAGGATCCAAAAATGACAAAGGTCTATTCCGAGCAAACCGCCTTCATTATGAATAATATTCTGCAGGATGCGGTTTTATATGGAACCGGAAAAGGTAATCTCGTGTTGAACAAAAATGGTGAAGCCATCCCCACTGCCGGGAAAACCGGAACCGCCGACAAAAGCATTGACAAATGGTTCAACGGAGCCACCCCTTATTATGTAGCTTCCACCTGGTATGGTTATGACAACAGCAAGGCTCCGATTTCCCTGACTAGTGAAGAAACAAACAATGCAAAAAAGATCTGGCATGCCGTCATGACAAAAATCCATGAGGATATGCAGCCAACCGACTTTTTCAGCTCAGTCCCCGCAAAGATTGTAACCCGCAAGGTCTGCAAGGATTCCGGAAAGCTGGCAACAAGCCTTTGTGAGCAGGATCCAAGAGGTTCCCGTGTTGTTGAAGAATATTTTATCGACGGCACCGAGCCGGATTATGGCGAAACCTGTGACGCTCATTTCAAGGCAAAGGTGTGCAGCGCCTCGAAAGACATTTATGACAGGCATGTCCTTGCCAATGAGTATTGTCCGGCAGAAACAATCACAGAACAGGTGCTGGTTCGTCGGCCGATTGAATACAATCCCCCGTTTCCATCCGACCCATACCCGGAAGACTGGAAATATGGAGTTTACGAGGATGTGCCCTGTGCGATCCACAGCCAGCCATTGGAACCAATCATCACACTTCCGCTTCCCACCCCCACACCGGCATATGTACCATTCAGGCCTTATTAGCCTGAGATTGGTTTATCAATTACAAAAGCACGTATTCCCAGCAAATTGATGCAGGAATA
>JAAYJG010000183.1 GCA_012523055.1 Ruminiclostridium sp.
ATCTGGCTGATCTGGCTGGAGCTTACTTGCTGTTCATATGGTAAACTTCCTTCAGTCCTTCAAGGGTGAGCATGCGGTTCACCTCGTCGACACAATGGCATTCGGACGCCATAAACTTTGCCAGCCCTCCGGTAGCGACAACCTTGATGTTCTCTTCCTTCATTTCATTTTTAATCTTGTGAACCAAATACTCCACCTGCCCCACATATCCATAGTACAGGCCAGACTGCATGCTGGTTACCACATTTCTTCCGATAATTTTGCCCGGCTCAACAAGCTCGACACGGGGCAGCTTTGAAGCTTTCTCGAACAATGCGTCGGCTGAAATTTTAATACCCGGGCAGATAACCCCACCCAAATAGTCCCGGTTTCTGTTGACGGCACAGAAGGTGGTTGCGGTTCCAAAATCAACAATGATGACCGGCCCTCCATACAGGCTTAATGCACCAACAGCATTCACGATTTTGTCCGCTCCTACTTCCCTGGGGTTCTCGTACTTGATGTTGATACCGGTTTTGATACCGGGGCCGACCTGAATGGGATCCTTGTGAATATACCGCAGGATCCCATTGATCATCGAATGCATGATCGGCGGGACAACCGAGCAGATAATAACATCCCTGACCTGATGGATGTCCTCCCCGGCATACTGAAACAGGGACATAAACAAAATGCCGAACTCGTCCGAGGTCTTTTCACGATCGGTGGAAACACGCCAATGGTGTTTAAGCGTGTTACCGTCAAAAAGGCCCAGGGTAATGTTTGTATTTCCAACATCAATGGCCAGCAGCAAAAAAAATCGCCACCCTTTCTTCAGGTTTTGGATGGAATTCCAAGGTAACTCCGAGCCGGCTGCGTGCAGACCGTTCAGCTGCTTCGAGCCGGTTGCGTGCAGATTGTTCGTGCAGAAACATCCCGATTACATCCCCAGCTTAACACTGCGGATCTGCTTAATTTCAAACTGGATATCCTTTTCAAGCTTTTCAATATCCATTTTGATATCATCAACGGTTTCTTCCCTTTTCGTGGTCAGAACCCTTGCGGCATAGTTTTCAGAGTTACTTCTTGGATGTTGAGGCTTTCTGTACGGTTCCCTGTTATCATTTCTGTGATCAACTCTGTTTTCCGTCTTGTTTTCATTTCTGTTCTCATCTCTGGTTTGATTTCGGTTATCCACCCGGTTATTACCAGGATGATTGCTGTTTCTGTTCAAGTTTTGGCGCGGACCATATTCTTTTCTGGGTGTGTAATCCTTTCTGGGCTTAATGGCATCGCCGCGGTTTTTGTTGTCGGTATTGCCCTGATTAACAGTGCTTCTCCCGCCGTTTTGGGGATTGCTGTTGTTTCGGGCTGCGGGGTTGCGTTTGGGCGCGTTCCGGTTATTGTTCTGGTTGTTACCGTTATTGGTTGTATTGGGCCTGTTGTTTTGGTTCTGATCCATTTTATTTCCTCCGCTTATTTCACTTTTCTGATTGAAATTTCTCCTGATGCGATGGCCTTCCTGCTGCCATCAGCCGTTTCTACCAGCAGACATCCGTCATCAAGTACATCCAGCGCTTTGGCCTGCCAGTTTTTTTCCCCCTGGTATACGATGATATCACAGCCGATGGTCCCTGAAAAGCTGCGCCAGATATCCAGGAACTTTGCGGTAGACTTGCGCTGGATAAAATCCAGGTACAGCACCTCGAATTCCTCCAGGATTCGTGATGCCAGCGCGCTGCGTGAGACCGGGCCAACGCTGTTCAATGCAATGGATGTGGCCGTTTCCTTCAATTCATCCGGAAAATCCTCTTCCTTTTGATAAACATTCAGGCCGATGCCTGCGATGATGGATAAAATCCTGTCAGGTTCGGCTGTCATTTCCGTGAGGATGCCGCACACCTTTTTCCCTGACAGCAGAATGTCATTGGGCCACTTAATCTCGGGCTTTATGCTTGTAAAGGGTTCAATGGCCCGGGCAACGGCACTGGATGCCGCCAGTGTGATGGCCTGGATATTAGCCGGAGCAATATCGGGGCGCAGCAGAATGGACATCGTAATGGCCTTGCCCTCGTCTGCACTCCACACCCTTCCTCTTCTGCCCCTGCCCGAAAGCTGCCTTTGTGCGATAACAACCGTACCTTCGGGTGCTCCACCAGCGGCCAGCCGCTTCAGCTCATTGTTGGTCGAATCGGTTTCATTCAGAAAAATGATTTCCTTACCAAATGTTTTTGTATGCAGACTGCTGACAAGAGCGCTCCTGTCAAACAGATCCGGGCTGTTATCCAGGCGGTAACCCCTTTTGGGGACCGACTGTATTTCGTAGCCTTCGTCCCTGAGCTTTTTAATATGCTTCCAGACAGCTGTGCGCGTAATGCCCAAAGCGTCACTGAGGACTTCGCCTGATACGAATTTACCCTTCATGTCGGTTAACTGCTTGAGAATGCTATCTTTTGTATCCAACGCGAAGCCTGCCTTTCAAGAGTATTTATTAAAATCTGGGATTGGAATGGTAATCGGGTGATTCATTTGCCTGTCATAAAACACCGCCAGCCCTTTATCTTCACTTTGCAAGCCTTCAATGCGGCCCTTGTGCTTTTGCATTGTCAAGAAGCTGTACAGTAAAACCTGGTTGATTTCATCGTAGCGGCTGTTATACTGCTCAAGGAGGTTGTTCACATACAACGTATGGGAGTTTTCATACAGGATGGGCTCACCCAGCCCTTTGCCCAACGGGCTGATCTGTTCTGAAAGAACGGTTGTAAACACCAGGCATTCGGGGCTTCGGAAGGAGCCGAAAAGATATTTGTCCAGTGGAAACATGCTGTCGATGTAGGTTTTTTGAATTTCCGGGTATTCCAGGCCCAGCTGATAAAGGTCATTGTCGCCGACCATACAATATTCAACCGGAATGTCCAGTTTAATGCATCTCAGGGTTGGGTCATCATGCCTTCTGTCATCCATCGGGTGCAAAAAAGCGCGGATGCATGGCTTGACATCACCCCCGGGCATGGCCTGATTCCTGTCCTTCCACTCTGAAAGCTTTAAGCCGCAGTCGATAACATCTTCCAGCTTTTGAGCCGGTATATAAAAATAGAGCACCGCCATAAGCCTTGATACCGCCTCTCCCTATAAATACGAAGGCCGTCGGCAAGCCCCTTCAGGCCTGAAGTGATAGTTGGCATCTCTTTGCAATATACCCCTGCGAGATGCTTGTCGCACAATTCTCAGCATTCATTATATAATACAATCTCATTGTTTGCAAAGTGTTTTCAACAACGTGTGTTAACCTGTTGGCACATTAGGTTAACAAAAAAGTGAGGGTCGGGTACTTACAATTCGAACTGAAATGAGCTAACATATAATTGTTCTTTTTATCGAGTGGGTTGAACTGTATAATCCCTTGCCCCCCTGCAGTTTAACCTCTTTCTTTTTTCGCCTGCCGATCAGCTCTGTCACAAAAACACCCCCCCTTCGGTCATTCCACCAAATCATTTCTGACCGCAAAAACAGCCAGCTGTGTACGATCCGTCGTATTCGTCCGTTCAAACAGATCACTGATAATGTTTCTGATTCTTCCTTCGCTTAGGCGCAAAAGAATGCCGATTTGACGATTACTCTTCCCCTCGACGATGTAGTTCAGAATCTTCTGTTCGGTGGGAGACAACTCCATCGATGCCTTCCCAGACTGCATTTCGGAGACGGACTGAACCATGGTGCCCAGTGCTTTTTCATGAAAGACCGGATACCCCTTGTAAACACTTTTTATCACCATCCGAATATGATCCTGTCCCGAATCTTTTAAAACATAGCCTTCGGCACCATAACGCAGGGCTTCGGTAATATAGTCCTGATCCTCAAAGGTCGTGAAGATGATCACCTTCATTCGGGGAAAAGAATTTTTAATCAGTCTTGTACCTTCAATCCCGTCGCATTCAGGCATTCGTATGTCCATCAGCACAACATCAGGATTGTACTGTTGGCACAGCGCGAAGGCTTCCCGGCCATTTCCCGCGCTGGCAACCACAAAAATGTCCGGATCCTGCGCCAGAAGCGCTGTGATTGTTTCTCTGAAAATCAGGCTGTCAT
>JAAYJG010000003.1 GCA_012523055.1 Ruminiclostridium sp.
AGGTTGATGATGAAAATCTTGCGGAAATGCTTTCTGAACAAGTGAATTCCATAATCCAATACATCGGTAAAACGAGCCTTGTGTAAAGTCCTTAATGACTCCATATATTCCTCCGGCACATGTTGCAGGTTTTTTTCCGTGCAGGCATTACCCCTGAAGCATGCGAATAGCGTTTGTACAGAATCGGATGCATGAATGAAAAGTATCGGAAAAGCTTCAACGGTTTGGGCTGTGTCTGATTCTAAAACAACCGTGTAAAACAACTCTGTTTCCACTGATCTCATGCGAACTTCACTGGGATAAAGCGGTATAATTATCATATAATAACCCCGGTCTTCTGTCAAACTTCGCACACGAAAAATCCAGTCTGCAGGAAAGTTATGCTACTGCTTACCCTCCCCTTTACTAAGTTCGTAAGTTGCTGCAGAGGTATGTGTTTCAACCTGAGCGCAGCGAAGGATCTGTAAGGAGTAATATGAGATCTTTCACGTCGTTCAAGATGACGATGGCAGGCTGCGGCTGCTTGCCTGTGGTCAGTAACAAAGCTAAAATCGATCGGAGATAGTAGAATGAAGACATCTGCTATCTTTACTGTTATGTGAATAGTAACGTAAGGTTGGTATACTCCCTTCATAGAAAAAGAGGATACATTGCCTTGCAGGCCGTATCCGCTTATACATTTGGTTCTCTTTCTGGCTCTCTGTGTGAAGGGGTTGCACGAATTCTTTACCCACGCTGCACAGAGTAACTAATATGATATCTATGAACCCTCTACCCTCTGGCTACCGAGAACCAATGCACGGTCATTCTCCAGAACATTTTCAGCCAGGTAGCTTTGGTAACTTCAGCGGTTGTGACCAGGGGAATTTTCTTAATGACCTGGTTTTCCAGCGTATACACCACTTCGCCCCCATTTTCTCCTGCGGTAACAGGTGCGTCCAGATATTCGGGCAGACGGATTTCCTCCTGAAGCTTATCCTTCTGCCCACGTTTCAACAAAATGGCCTCATTGTCCTTATAGGCAACCGGTATGCTAACCTCCGTGCCCTTACGAACATTCACATCCCCCGCCAGTTGCCCTTTTCGGTTCACTGATACCACTTCAAAGCTGGAAAAACCGTAATCCAGAATTTTAGTGGTTTCCTGAAAACGCATATCCAGCGATTCTGAGCCCAGAACAACAGAGATTAGATCGAGACCATCCCGGGAAGCGGTCGCTGCCAGACAATAACCGGACGCGTTGGTCATTCCGGTTTTCAGGCCGGTCATGCCCCTGTACTTGCCAATCATATGGTTCGTATTATCCAGGTCAAAGGTACCGTTTCTGAATGTATCATGGCGAATGGTGGTATATTCGAAGATGAGCGGGTGCTTGCTGGTAATCTCCAAAGCCATCAGGGCGATATCATGTGCGGTGCTGTAATGTCCTTCGTCGGTTAAGCCCGTGCAGTCCAGGAAATTGGTATTGGTCATGCCCAGGGATTTTGCCTTTTCGTTCATCAGTGCCACAAACACCCCTTCACTGCCGGCAAGATGTTCAGCCAGGGCAACAGATGCATCATTTGCGGAACGCACTGCAACAGCCTTCAGCAGTTCATGCACTGTAAACTCTTCCCCAACAGCCAGGTATACCTGTGTGCCGCCCATGCTGCAAGCGTGTTCTGAAGCAGTTACAACTTCATCCATTGTAATTTTCTTTTGATCCAGCGCTTCCATCACCAGCAGCATGGTCATAATCTTGGTGACCGAAGCGATGGGGCGTTTTGTATGGGCGTCCATTTCGAAAATAAACTGTCCTGTATTCGCACACATTAACAAGGCAGATTTTGCGTTTATCTGTAAAGGCACGTTTTCAATCATTGGTGCGCTTGCTTGTTCCGCAGCCAAAGCGGTCAGGCCGGAAAACAGCATGAAAACCGACAGCAATAATACCCATATCAGCACTTTTGTCTTCATGAATCATTACTCCTCAAAAGGTATAATCCAATAATAATGTATGCACAGCCTGTATCAATTTATTCAGACGAGTTGAGGATTATTCCTTTGACGGAGTATTTCTTATTTGCGCTGGATTTACATCGGGGACAGGTTCCTGTGTAAATTTATTTACACAGGAACCTGTCCCCGATGTAAATCCTTAGACGAAGCCGAGAATCAGCGGTCTTTGTTCGGCGGGCTCATCACTGACAAGCAGGGAATCCCTGAGAATTTCAATGGCCGCATCCACACGGGTTTTATCGGAGGTGTGCAGCACCGCGAGGGGCTCACCGGCCTCCACCCTGTCCCCGGTCGTTTTTACAAGCACAATGCCCGCAGCTGGATCAATACTATCGCTTTTGGTCTTCCTGCCTGCGCCAAGTGCCAGCGAAGCCGCTCCCAGCTTTTCAGCCTGCATGGATTGAATATACCCGGCCTTCTCTGCCCGCCATTCAGCCTGAACTGGAGCCCATGGAAGCCTGGAGGGGTCTTCTGCAACAGCCGGGTCTCCTCCCTGCCGTAGAATCATCTGGGTGAATTTATTGAATGCCGAGCCGTTTGACACCGCTTGAAGCGCAAGCTTCCTGCAATGCTCCAAATCGCCTTTCCCTCCGAGCATCAGCATATTTGCAGCCAGTTCAATGCTGACTTCCTTCAGATCTTCCGGGCCCTGGCCCTTTAATACCTTTATCGCTTCCATCACCTCCAGGGCATTGCCGATGGCCAACCCAAGGGGCCTGTCCATTTCAGTAATCAGCGCGGTAACCCTTTTCCCGGCACCCCGGCCGATTTCCACCATCTTACCGGCCAGTGCCTTCGCCTGTTCCACCGTTTTCATAAACGCGCCGCTTCCGGTTTTCACATCCAGCACGATGGCATCAGTGCCGCAAGCTAATTTTTTACTCATGATGCTTGCAGCAATCAGAGAAACATTCTCAATGGTGCCGGTGACATCCCGAAGGGCATAAAACTTCTTGTCTGCCGGTGCCAGGTTTCCGGTTTGGCCTGCGACCGCAAGCCCGATATCCCGCACATTCTCTGTAAACTCCTGCGCGGTCAGGTTTGTACGAAAACCCGGAATAGCCTCCAGCTTGTCAATGGTACCACCGGTATGACCAAGGCCTCTTCCCGACATTTTGGCTACCGGAACCCCACAGGCCGCTACGATGGGGCCAATGATCAGTGTTGTCTTGTCACCCACGCCACCGGTGCTGTGTTTATCGGTTTTAATACCAGGGATACAGGACAGGTCCACCACATCCCCCGAGTGCAGCATGGACTGCGTCAGCCACAGCGTTTCATCATCATCCATCCCACGGAAATACACAGCCATCAAAAAAGCCGCGGCCTGGTAATCAGCAATTTCATCCCGGGTAACCCCCTGGACAAAAAAATCTATTTCCTTGCGGGTTAATTTCTCACCATTTCTCTTCTTTACGATAACGTCCAGCGCATGCATGGCGGTCTCCTTTCAGAATTACCGGAGGATCTGCTTTAGAAAGCTTTCTCCGCACAGATCATTTTGAATGCCGAAATACTCCCCAGTCGTTTTGGCGATATCTGCAAAGGAGCTTCGGATATGCAGGTTTTTGCCCGCTTTCACCTGCGGCCCTGCTACAAGCAGAGGCACGTATTCTCTTGAATGATCCGTGCTTTCCGTGGAGGGGTCACAGCCATGATCGGCGGTGATCACAAGGATATCGTCCTGCTTCAGCCGTGACAGAATTTCAGGCAGCCTTTCGTCAAATGTTATCAGCGCTTTTGCATACCCTTCAACATTGTTGCGGTGCCCAAAAAGCATGTCAAAGTCTACAAGGTTTGTAAACAGAAGGCCCGTAAAGTCGTCCTCCATCCACTTCAGGGTTTGATGCACCCCCTCTGTGTTGCCATGGGTGTGTACAGAGCTTGTAATGCCCGAGCCATTGAAAATGTCCTCTATCTTTCCCACGGCACGAACCTCAAAACCATTGTTTTGAAGCACGTTCAGGATTGTTTCGCTGGGAGGTGACATTGAAAAGTCTTTTCTGCGTTCTGTTCGGGTATAGCTTCCGCTTTTGCCGGTAAACGGCCGTGCGATGACCCTGCCCACACCATGTTCACCGGTAAGCATTTCCCTGGCAGTGCTGCAGATTTCATACTGTTGTTCAATCGGAATAATTCCCTCGTGGGCAGCGATTTGGAACACACTGTCCGCCGATGTATAAACGATAGGGAACCCTGTTTTTACATGTTCGTCGCCCAGTTTCTGGATAATGACCGTCCCTGAAGCCGGTATGTTCCCCAATGTTTTACGGCCGATTCTTCTTTCAAACGCATCTATCAATTCCTTGGGAAAACCGTTTGGATAAACGGGAAAGGGCTGCTTCACGATAAGGCCCGAAATTTCCCAGTGTCCTGTTGTCGTATCTTTCCCGGCGGATTGTTCTGCCATTTTTCCGTAGGCACCCGTTGGGCTGTCTGCCCTGGTGATGGTTCCGAGCTGCAACCCGTCAATATTTGCAAGACCCAGCTTTTGCAGGTTAGGAAGCCGGAAGTCCTTTACCGCGGCAGCTATATTCCCAAGCGTGTTGCTTCCCTCATCCCCGTAGGCCTTGCTGTCGGGCAGTTCCCCGATGCCAACGCTGTCAAGCACAATAATAATTACTCTTTTCATATTTTCACCATCCTTGCAGGCGTACAAAAAGTCGCTATTCATATATTATCATTCTTTTGATAAAATAAACAATGAACCCTGATGATCGGCTTTGATGCCAAATGTCCTAAAGGTTACTGTTCACAGGTAAGCAAGCGCAGCCTGCTGAGTGAAGTGAAGGATCTCGCATTACTCCTGACAAGATCCTTCGCTGCGCTCATGATGACATCTGCACTCAGGATGACATCTGCGTTCAGGATAAACACATACCCGTTTAACAGCTTATGAACTGATTTAAGGGAGGTGTTAACAGTCCCCCACGACCCAGGTGCCGCCAAACAATACGAAACCTTGGCAGCTTTCACAGGAGTAACTTCTAAAGAACATTGAAAGGATTTTAAAGATGAACTGGTATCTGTACGTTGCGGGCTTCTTACTGCTCGTGTTTGTTTACATGTTCATACAGGCTGTCTCTTACAAGACCCGGTTTTATCGTCTTCCCACCAATACCGGGCTTCGGTTTCTACACATGACGGATATACATATTGGCTTGCTGAACATCTCCGCTGGCCGCATTCAAAAAACCATCCGAGACGCGAACCCCGATTACATTCTTCTTGGCGGTGATCTGATCGATAAGCCCAGAGATTTAAAAAAGCTTGTACGCTGGTTCAGTTCGCTGGATATTCGTGTGCCTGTGTTTTACACCCTGGGAAACCATGACCACGGCTGCCTGAGAAAAAGCCCTGACTTTCAAAGAGAGTTTATGGCAGCAATGAAAAAATTGAATATCCGCGTTTTAATCAACGAGGCGGTACCGCTAAAGGGGAAAAAACAACAAAACCCTGGAAGTGCCGACAATACTGTTATTCTGGCCGGTTTGGATGACATTAAGACGGGAATTCCAGTCGAACCCCAGTTCTTTCAGGGAGTGCGTGATCAAGGCTGTTGTATCCTCGCTTTTTCCCACAACCCGGATATTGTTCTGCACATCCCCGAAGGCAGCGTAGACTTGCTGGTCCTTGGGCATTTCCATGGGGGACAGATGTGGTTACCCTTCAAGCTGGAATATCTGTTGCTCAGGAAGGATAAAGTAAGTAAAATGGGCCATATTAAGGGGTTTTCGGTTATCCGCAATAACAGGATGTACATCAGCCGCGGGCTGGGAACCGTTGCGATTCCATTTCGCTTCTTTTCTGTTCCCGAAGTGACTGTATTTGATGCCTGACAGTTTCTATGGGCTCATCCCTTCCGCAATCTTCTGCAAAGCTTTCACGGCTAAATCCATGTCGTTTTCACTGTTGAAGAAGCCCGGGCTAAGGCGTACCAGGCCCTTTTCCCGTGTGCCAAGGGCCTGGTGGGCGCAAGGAGCACAATGAAGGCCGTTTCTAACCATTATGCCAAAGTTTTTATTCAGGATATACCCTGCTTCTGCCGAGTCCATATCCTCCACCGACAAGGCCATGATCCCAGAGTTTTGTTCGGGTGGCGGGGAATATATTTGAATCCTCCTATCCCTTTCCAGCCCTGAAAACAGCTTTTTCAGCAACATCTGCTTTTTTTGCCTGATGGTTTCAATTCCTTTATCCAAAATGAATTGAACTCCCTTGCCAAGGCCGACAATACCCGGCACATTCAAGGTACCGCTTTCAAGTATATCCGGAAAAACCTCCGGCTGTGTCAGTTGATCGGAAAAGCTGCCTGTTCCGCCCTGAATGATTGGCTGAAGCTCCACACCCTCCCGGATGTATACACCGCCCGTTCCCATCGGCCCCAGAAGCCCCTTATGCCCGGGGAAAGCAATGATGTCAGCACCCATGCTTTGTACATCCACGGGGATAACTCCAGCCCCCTGAGCGGCATCCAACAGGAACAACACATTGTTTGCCCTGCAGTGCCTGCCAGCTTCGGCGATGGGCATCACAGCCCCGGTTACGTTTGATGACAGAGTCATGCAAAACAATGCCGTTTTTTTGGTAACCGCCCTTCGAATGCTTTGAAAGCTGATTCTTCCCAGTTTATCGGGTTGAATCAGCTCCAATTGAATTTTCCCTGCCTTTTCCAATGTTTTCAGCGGCCTTAATACGGAATTATGCTCCATCATCGTAGCCACCACGCAGTCTCCTTCTTTCACAACCCCGTGAATCGCCATGTTCAGGCCATAGGTCGTATTGGGCATAAAGGCGATTCGCATGGGATCGGAAATGTTGAAAAGCCTTGCCAGAAGCTCACGGGTGTGCATCACCGCATCATTGGCCCGGCGGCCCATATCGTAAGCCGAGCGGCCGGGGTTGGCGCATCCCCTTTTCATGAAGTCCGTCATGGCCTGAATCACCTGGGGTGGCTTGGGCCATGAGGTGGCGGCATTATCCAGATAGATCATCAAAGTACCCCTCTCATTCGGGATACTTCATTTTATGAGATGAAACCCGTCAAAATTCCCAAGGCTGCTGCTGTGCATTGGCATACAATTCGCATAAGCACTTACTCAAACCGCTCCTCTGAAAAGACTGGCCGGAGCGGGTCACATAATCACTATTTAAAACAGACATCCTGTAACCCTTATTCCCATCATTTCTGTGCCTGATTGCGCATGGACAGCAGATATTGTTTTACCTTTTTCATATCCTGAAACATTTCTTCTTTTTTGGTCGGGTCCCGCAACGCGGCAGAAGGGTGGTATGTGGGCATGATCCGGAAAAAACCGGGGCACTCTATCCAATTTCCTCTTATTTTTGTGATCCGCGCCTCTTCCCCCACCAGATATTTTAAAGCCGTTGCGCCGAGGCAAACCAGAATGGGCGGACGGATATACTTCACCTGAAACCGCAGCCACGGAAGGCAGGCCTGCGCTTCCTGCGGAAGGGGTTCCCGATTGTTCGGCGGTCTGCACTTAACAATATTGCATATGTAGTAATCATCGGCGTCGAACATCAGCGCATTCATCAGGTGGTCCAACAGCTTTCCGGCCCTTCCGACAAACGCCTGGCCGGTAAGATCCTCCTGCTCGCCGGGGCCTTCCCCCACCAACAGAACAGGAGCATCCAGGTTTGACCCTCTTCCGATGACGACATTTGTTCTTGTTTTTGCCAGTTCACAATTTCCGCAGTTCAAACAAGCGCTGACAAAGCTATTCCATCGTGCTTGATCCTTCATGTTTTCATCCTCTCAGCAGGAATCTGCTTCCTGGAAACAATGCAAAAGCAAGTACTTGTCAGGCAGCAGATTTTTTCAATCACCGGTAACAATCCGATCCTACCATAAAACTCTGGCGGTGAAAAGCTTGAAATGGATGCATGGAATCACTTTTACTCGCTCTTAGGACCGTAAAGAAACGAATTTACACTAAGTAATTCATTCAGTTTTTCCGATAGACTGATAAAGAGGAACTATCAAGGATGAGATTTTTGCAAGGAGGCAAGAACCATGAAAATCAGCAATTCTTCCATTCAAATGGAGGCTGCCTCATACTCGGCAAGAAAGCAGTCTTCCGCCGAGCAGTTGAACATCTGGGGAAATGTCCCCCTCACCGATGAGAAACCAAATGCCTGGGTGTCCCTTGACCTTTCTGAGCAGGGCAAACAACTGGCTGGCAATATACAGGAAACAAACGCGGCAGATGATTCTCTTTATGCACTTTCTGATAAAGACAGAGAAAAATTACAGCTAATAACTGATCTTATCTATGCACTGACCGGAAAAAGAATCAAATTTTTTATTCCAAAGGATCTAAAGAGGCTGCCGACTGCAGAGTATTCACAGAATCTCAGACCTGTTGCAAACCAGCAGCAGGGGTGGGGCATCTCATACCAGTTTTCGCAAACCGTTCAGGAACAGGAGCATATGTCCTTTCAGACCAGGGGTAAAATTCAAACAGAGGACGGGCGTGAAATCCAGTTGAATCTAAAGCTGAATATGAGCCGTTCTTTCGTCTCACACACGAATTTCTCCTTCAAAGCCGGAGATGCGGCCATTGATCCGCTGGTGATCAATCTGAAGGGTTCGGGTGCATCCCTGGGCAGTAAAAGCTATGAATTCGACCTGGACGCGGACGGAAAAAAGGATCGTATCGCCTTTACCAACGGGGGCAGCGGCTTTCTGGCGTTGGACAAAAACAAAAATGGGGTTGTGGATAACGGAAAAGAATTATTTGGGCCCTCCATGGGAAATGGTTTTGCGGAGTTAGCCCTGTATGACATGGATCAAAATGGATGGATAGATGAAAATGATGACATCTACAAGGATTTGTCCATCTGGATGCGGGAGGATGGCGGGGAACCTAAGCTTGTGGCCTTGGGTCTGGCTGGTGTGGGGGCTATCTATCTGGGAAATGTTGAAACACAGTTTTCGTTGAAGGATTCTGCCAATAATTCTCTTGGCCAGATCCGGCAATCCGGGATCTTCCTGTTTGAGAACGGCACAGCAGGGACGATACAGCATGTAGACCTGGTGATTTAACAATTGTTCCCGAACCGGAGTCCTTATGAGCTGTCATCAAGGTTTTAAAAAGTGGCGGCAATTTTCGATGAGCAGTCCAATGAGCACTTGCGCGAATTGTGCGCAAAAACGCGGGCGCTGAAAGTGCCTTCTACACGCAAAAACATCAATGTTTTTGTGTGTGACTTACGCGTTTTGTGTGCAACTGGTTCGTAACTATTTCTGATAGTTACGAACGGTCTGCGAGCATTTTATCAAATGCCAGGCTGCATGGGCGAGCAGCAAGCAAAGCTTGCGACCAGCCCCTCCAGGGCGATTGTACCCGCCACTGAAGCAGAAATCGGTTTATCCCCCGCCACGCGTTTTTAGCCCAAAGGGCTAAAAATACGCTATGAGGCAGGGGTCTTAGGGCATTTGATAAACAAAGGGCGACCCGTTTAAGGATTGGCAAACATCAAAATATGTTTGCCAGTCCTTTTTGTTTATCAGGTCGCTTAAAAGATGAGGGGTAAACCATTATTTACGGGTGTAACAAAGCTGGTTATCCGATTTATCATGTGTAATTATTGGTGGTATTTCGCCGTCCATTCCTGGAACGACAGCCTCTCCTTATGCCTGGCCGACATGATGTCCTCCTGTGTTTGATACCCATTATCAAGCCCGTTAAAATGGGCATTGTGCTCTAATGCGTTTGTTTGAACAGCGTCATGATCCAAAAGCACATTTGCGATTTCAGTCATTGTGGTATTTTCCTTGCCGGATTTCTTTTTCATGTCATCCCTCTTTTCCGTAAATTTGGTTTTGTTCCGGGATAAAGGAGCAGTCATAATTCTATTATGCTTAAAAAACTATGATCCTATCCTTGAAAACAGAGGGTTTTGCTGCAATAACCGGCATCGGGCGCTCCTAATAAAACAGAGAGTTTTGCTGGTAAAATCCGGTATACCGGGTGCTCCTAACAAGGCAAAGGGATTCTCTGGAAAAATCATGTGTTGGAGCTACCCAAAAAAAACAGGTGGAATATCTCACCTGTTTTGTAATGCTGATTTCAATGTATGATTCTTTTTCTTTGCTTGATTATTTATACATGGAATCGTAATTGTTCTTTTCTTTTTGAACAAAAGCAGTGTTAATGCTGCTGATAAATTCGTCGTTGGTTTTTGTCTGCATCAGCCGGTTCACAATCATTTCGGTCACTTCGGCCGTGCCCATGTTGCTCATGGCCTTGCGGATGGCCCAAATGGCTTCAAGCTCGCGCTGGCTCAGCAGCAGTTCTTCGCGGCGGGTGCCCGAGCGGTTGATATCCAATGCGGGGAATATCCGTTTTTCAGACAGCTTTCTGTCAAGATGCAGTTCCATGTTGCCGGTTCCTTTGAATTCTTCATAAATGACATCATCCATGCGGCTGCCCGTATCGATCAGGGCCGTCGCAATGATCGTGAGGCTTCCGCCGAATTCGATGTTTCTGGCTGAACCAAAGAAACGCTTGGGTTTATGCAGTGCCCCCGGATCGAGACCGCCGGACAATGTTCTTCCCGTAGGCGGTATGGTCAGGTTATAAGCCCTGGCAAGACGGGTGATGCTGTCGAGCAGGATGACCACATCCTTTTTCTGCTCGACGAGCCTCTGCGCCCTTTCCAGAACCATTTCAGCCACCTTGATATGGTGTTCGGGCAGCTCGTCAAAGGTGCTGTATATGACGTCACCCTTGATGGATCGCTGCATGTCGGTTACTTCTTCGGGACGTTCATCAATTAACAGCACAATCAGTTCGATATCATTGTATTTTTGGGTAATGGCGTTGGCGATCTTTTTCAGCAGAATGGTTTTTCCTGCTTTGGGCGGTGATACGATCAAGCCTCTCTGGCCTTTACCGATGGGAGCAATTAAGTCGATTAAGCGGGGTGAAAGCTCTTTCGGTTCGGTTTCAAGGGTGATACGCTTATCCGGGAAAATTGGAGTCAGCTGTTCAAACGGCCTGCGGCGCTGAGCCACATCTGGGGTATCCCCGTTTACAGACAAGACATACAAAAGTGCCTGGAACTTCTCGCCTTCTTTTTGAATTCTTCCTTTTCCAACAATTCTGTCGCCGGTTTTTAAATTGAATCTCCTGATTTGGGAGGGAGAAACATAGATATCCCGCGGGCCGGATAAATAATTGTGGCCCCGCAGGAAGCCATAACCATCGGGCAGAACCTCCAGAATACCACTGACCGGCTCATCGCTTTCCAAACGTGAAAGATCCTTGTTATAGCCAGTCCTGTTATTATCTCTGAAGCCATCGGGCCTTTCTGTGGGCAGTTCCCTGTCTTCGGGGAGGTTTTCCGGTATTGAAAAGTCTTGCGAAATGATTTCCCGGATTTGTTCCGGTAATGATGGCGCCTCTTCCTGGTTGACAACCGTCTCAACAGCCTGGTCCTGGCTGACAACCGCTTCATCAGCCTGCTCTTTGCTCAGGCTTTCTTCCTTCTCAACGGGCTGCACCTCGGGGAGAACCTGCTGTTCTTCCTCTTGAATGCCTTTGGCGGGCGGACGCCCTCTTCTGACAGATTTTCTGACTTCAGGCTCTCTGTATCGGGTGGTTCTGAACTCCGGTTTAGCAGGTTCCTCGGCTTTCTTTTCAGAAGCCGCGGGTTCCTTCTGATCGGAGACGACCTCTTTTTCAGCTGCCTCGGGTTCTTTTATCTTTCTGGGTCTCCCCGGTCTTCTTTGTACCGTATTCTGCGCGGGCTGATCCACTTTTTCAGTCTTTTCACCCGTAGCAATGATTTTTTCGATTAAATCCTGCTTTCTGTAACGAGTGATACTCTTGACCCCCATTACTTTGGCAATATACCTTAGATCTTCCAGGCTCTTGCCTTGCAGTTTTGTTTCTTCTTCCATGACACACCGCCTTATTTTGTTATCCTCTTTGAAATATGAATCGATTGGTGTCTTTTTATTTACCAATTAATTATCCGTCTGAATTTATGCATAATAACCCCAGGCTTCGGCCTTATGTACAAACTGAGCCAGCCTCGCGCCTGTCCGCCCGCATGGAGCAGGAAACAGCAATAAAGCACGCTGCGCCCATACATAAATCATATTAAAAAAATTGAACTTTGTGAATAATTTCCCTTAGCATTTTTCATACCATTCATCAGAATTAACGTTCATATCACCTGTGAGTCTGA
>JAAYJG010000184.1 GCA_012523055.1 Ruminiclostridium sp.
GTGTTTTACTGACCGATGCCGCCATCTCCAAAGAGCTTCTGCAAAAAGCGCTGAGTGCGACCGTGGATAAATCCTTTAATCGTGTTTCAGTTGATGGCGATACCAGCGTATGTGACAAGGTACTGCTTCTGGCAAACGGTTTTGCCGGGAATCCGGAAATAACATGCGAAGGCAGTGATTACAGCGCTTTTGTCGAAGGACTGGAATATGTATCCGGCTCGCTTTCAAAAATGCTTGCCAAAGACGGCGAAGGGGCGACGAAGCTTGTGGAAGTTAAGGTTAAGCATGCTCCAGACAGTGAAATTGCCCATACAATTGCTAACGCCATTAGTAAATCACCTCTGGTCAAAACAGCTCTTTTCGGGCAGGATGCCAACTGGGGCCGAATCCTGACTGCTGCTGGCTATTCGGGTGCTGATTTCAATCCGGACACGGTGGACGTCTGGATTGGGGACCTTTTGATGTGCAAAAATGGGACCGGCCTTCGGTTTGATGAAGAAAAAGCTCTTTCCATCCTGAAGAAAAATGAAATATTGATTACGGTGGATCTGAAAGCTGGAAACGTCGAAGATACCATGTGGACCTGTGACTTCTCCTATGATTACGTTAAAATAAACGGCTCATACAGGACATGAGTCGATCATATTAAACCAGGGTTCCGAGCCGGTTCCTGGAAGACTATTCGGAACTGCAAGCTGGTTCCGAGCCAGCTCCTTGGAGACCGTTCGGAATTTCAGGCTTCTTTCTCATAGTTGTATTAACCAGGGTTCTGAGCCGTTGTGCGTACAGAAAATCTTCTTTCATCATGTCCAGAAGATCTTTCAAGAATTTATTTCACTCTTTTTCGGGTTGAACCTTGTTTATCTTGTTGATAAAATGGTAAAAGAATAGTATTGACATCCTGATGGCAAATGATCAGGATTTAGGGGGTAATTCCATGGCAATCCGGCAATATGTAAAATTTTCTGTTGGCAAAGAGGAGTTTGGTGTTGACATTAATCTTGTCCGGGAAATCTCAAAGATCCAGGATATGCTGAAGGTTCCAAATACACCTCCCTTTATTGAGGGGCTTTTAAACCTCAGGGGTCAGGTCTTAACCATCTTTAATCTCAGAAAGCGCCTGGGGATGGAAGATCAGGCTTTTGATGAGAATAGCAAGATCATCATCGTATGGTACAATGATATTCAAATAGGCTTCACGGTTGATAAGGTTTCAGAAATCATCAAAGTGGAGGAAGCCAATGTGGAGGCCACTCCCCCCTCCATCACCGGAATTGATAAAAGGTTTCTGTCCGGTGTTATTAAGTCAGGAGAGCATTTGCTCCTTACGCTGGATTTAACAAAGGTCTTATCTACGGATGAAGAGGCCGACTTGAAACAGTTTATCGCTGATGCAAAAGAGAACCTGTAGTCTTCTACAGCATCAAAAACGCTGTTAATCCGGTGGAAAACACTCTGTTTTAACAATACCGCCCGGGCTCAATCAAACGTAAAGAGCGAAATTATTTATATGCTGTATTTTCAGCCGAAGCAATAGCTTCGGCTTTTTGATATACTTTTTATCCCCGCCAAAGCATATACTTACTAAGGTACCTAAAGCCGTCCAATGCGGGGGAATTTATGATGCTTGTGGTCATCACACGAAAAAAGTGGCTGAACTCTGTTTTGTTAACACTCATATCCTTTTTATTTCTTTTCATCCTGTTTCAGATGTTCCGTTTTCTGCTGCCACAAACAGAAATCACCTTTGAACAAAGAGTATCCTTTTGGTTTCCTTCATCCGCATCAATGTCGTCCATTTATATGACATCCCCGGATTTACCGGCTGTTCAGGCCGATTCATTGATCGGAAGGAAGTGGGAAACACAGAAAATTGAGCAGCTGGATCTGTCTGAAATCCAGTTTCGTTATCCACAGACGCTCCGCCTCGATGAAATCCGAACCCTGGGCTCTGAAATCACGATTCATCTGAATTATCAGCATAACAATAACAAGATGTTTGGGTTTTTCCAGGTATGGAAGATGAAACAGCCCCTGAAGGATTTTCTATCCCTGTCAAAGAAATACTCCTCGATGACCTTTGAAAGCTTTCATGAAACAAGCTTCAAGGTACAGCAGCTAGATGGTGTGATGTGGGAGTATGTGTTCCTGACCAAAATGCGGGATGTCCATGGCCTTGAGGCCTTCATTGAGAATGGGGATGAAATGTACCGTTTTACAATGTATATCGATGAAGAGAATTACAAGCCGACCTACAAAAAAATGCTGCAAAAAATGGTGCAGTCATTACGGGTAAAGGGAAAGGCGGATTCGGCAGAATAGGAGGGACTTACTTCCGGTGGGTTAACATTCAATGGGCGGTTGCGCGAATTGTGCGCCAAAACGTAAGCCGCTGCAAGCGCCAAACATCAATGTTTCGTGGTTGACTTACGCGTTTTGTGTGCAACCAGTTCATAACTATCTCTGACAGTTATAAACAGTCAGCGGGCCTCTGGTAAAAAGCAAGCATTGGGGCTTGAAAACTCTACGGGCAGGTTTTTCAGGTTTTGATTCGCCGTTATGCAGGGTTAGCCGTACGCACGCAGTTTTTACCGCTCTTTTTAGCGACATACAGGGCTTCATCCGCGCTGTTAATAAGTGTCAGCTCGGTCTGCGCCAGTGTTGGGAAGGTAGAAACGCCCATGCTGACGGTAACTGAGGCTTCAATGCTTTGATCACGGATCGTCAGTTCGGAAATCTTTTTGCGAAGCTCTTCAGCTTTTTCATAAGCCAGTTCTTTTCCTGTATGGGGAAGCAGAACAATAAACTCCTCGCCGCCAAAGCGCGCCACAATATCATCCTTGCGTATTGATTCCTTCACAAGCTTTGCCAGCGTTTTAAGCACAATATCTCCGAACAGATGACCGTAGGTATCATTAAAGCGTTTGAAATTGTCAATATCATAGAGGATGACTGAAACCTCGTACCCAAGCTGCTGCGCTTGCTCCAATTCATGCTGCAGGCGGTTCTGGAAGAAAACGCGGTTGTAGATCTGCGTTAAGCCGTCGGTGTTGGCAAACTCCTGAAGCTGCTCGTACAGCCTGGCGTTGTCGATGGCAATACTGATCTGCTGCGTGATAATTTCAAGAAGCCTTACATTATCTTCATCAAAAGCTTCGGGGATGGTGTGTTCAATGAGCACACATCCATGGGATTTTCCCTTGACCAGAAACGGCACACAAAGCAGTGAGCGGATGTTCCTGCCCCTGGTAAAATCAAAATCATCGGGGTTTACCGTGTTGTTCAGGATGGTAGTCCCCTTGTCGACGGCATCCTTGAGATAGGGTGTGTTGATGTTGTCGGTGAGAATGGCCCGTTCCTTTTTATTATAAATGTTGGAGACCTGCACCTTCAGCCTGTCGCTGCCCGAACCGTAGAGCGCTATATTGGAAGTGCTGACACCCATGACGCCAATAATGATATCATTTACAAACTGAAGCAGCTCGTTCATATCGAAAATGGAACTGATCGCCTGGGATATCTGCTGCAGCGTAAAAAACTCGGCAATGCTGGAGGTCAGCTTTTTGTTGGAATCTTCAAGCTGCAGGTTCACCTCTTTCAGCTTGTCGTACTGATCCTGCTTTTCCTTCCTGGCTTCCTCAAGCTGCGCATATTTATTGCCGAGTTGATCTACCAGGTTTTGGTTGTCCTTCTCGTTTTGTGAAAACTGGTTGTAATAGGTTCCAATAATTCTTAAAAAAACGAGGAATATAAGGTACAATATTCCAATTAGAAATAAATACTGCGCGTGTTGGGTTGTAAAGTATTCCAGGTAGAAGATATTATCGAAGCGGTGAACGATGAAGTATACCGCTATGTGAAACACAAATGCAACGCCCAGATAGGGAACAGAGGTTTTAAACCCTCTGGTGATACAGATGCTGATAATGGGCAAAAGAATGGCAAAATAGAACATATAACCGTGATTGACTATGTTGACCAGAATGACCAACAGCAGGATATCCACAAGCTTGATGATGATATAAGACAGCCCCGGCTTTATCTGTTTTTTTCCGATCACCAGAACTCTGATCAGGATACTGGCAACCATAAAGGCTAAAATTATACCCTGAACTAAAAAAACATTGCCTTTAAATGTAGCCTGTCCAAAAAGCAAACAGATAAGAGCATCCGAAATGATCAAAACAAGCATGATCAACCATAAAAAATTAATGATGACCCCTTCATACTTGTTCAATTCACCGGACAACCCACTGCGATCATTGCCGTTCAGCTTATCCACGCTTATTCTCCCAAATACCAGCTTCTTTTGTGTCTGCTTTTTTTCTCTGACAGAACCGCTCATTTGTTCCATTGCCTGTTAACCATAGAATCACCGTATAATCTAGTATATCGACAAAAACGTATCGTCTTTACACTATTTCTCTGAAAAAACCTCTATGATACAGAATCTTGCTCTCAATGTAACGGTCTGCAGGTCATTTGTAACACGGGAAAGTCTCTATGCCCATTTTACCTTTTACTGGTTGATAATGCAATATCAAAAAAGATAAAGCTTGTACATGATTTCACTGTATTCACTCGAAAATCAGCATTTCATGCATCTTATCGAGTTATCCATCTGCTTTTAAAGCTGTGCTGAAGGCCAGAACTATTTGTCATTTTGATTGTAATAATGGCAGTATTGCGTAATCATGCACAAACCACATTTTGGTTTTTTGGCATCGCAAATTTGCCTGCCATGCCAGATGAGCCAGTGATGGGCAGATGACCATAAATCCCTGGGAATGCCGTCAAGCAGCTGAAGCTCGGTGTCAAGAACATTCTCAGCCGCTGCCAGCCCGATTCTGTTGGAAACCCTGAAAACATGTGTGTCCACAGCGATGGCAGGAACATTGAATGCATTGCTGAGCACCACGTTAGCCGTCTTTCTTCCAACCCCCGGCAGGGATAAAAGCTGTTCCATCGTTTGGGGAACCTCGCCATCATATTGGGTCATCAGCACTGTGCACATGGCCAATATGTTTTTAGCCTTGTTTCTGTATAGACCAATTTCTCGTATCTTTAATTCCAATTCTTCCTGCCTTAGCTGCAAAAAGTCTTCTATTCCGGGGTATTCAGTGAACAGGCTTTCTGTAACCCTGTTCACTGTTTTATCGGTGGTTTGCGCACTCAGCATGGTAGCCACGAGCAGCTGAAACGGGGTTTCATAATTCAGTGCGCAGCGGGCATCTGGGTATGCTTGACCTAAAAGAGCCAAAACTTCATTGATTTTTTTAGAGGACATCTTTTTAATGTTTTTTTTCACAATCAGTAACCTCACGGTAACTTTTAAAAGTAAAAGTTAGTTATTTCCGAGCTTGAACAACAAGCTTTCATTCATCTGTTTGCAATAACAGTTCATCATAAAGCGATAAATATTCCTTTGCGGAATGCTCCCAGGAAAAATCGTTTCTCATGCCGCGTTTCACCAGTTCCAGCCATGATCCGGGTTCATTCCTGTACATATCGACGGCTCTTTTGAAGGCTTTGAAAAAAGCGGCAGAGGTTATTTCACTGAAGCTGAAACCATTTCCATCCTCATGAACGCTCGCATCAACAATCGTATCTTTCAAGCCCCCGGTTTCACGCACAATGGGGATTGTCCCATAACGCAGGCTGATCATCTGACCAAGGCCGCAGGGCTCAAAAACTGACGGCATTAGAAAAATGTCTCCGCCTGCATACATACGGTGCGATAATTCCTCATTAAACTCTATTTTCACTGAAACCCTGTCCGGGTATTTTTTCATCAGTGCTAAAAAAGCATCTTCCAGGTATGGATCGCCAAGGCCCAAAAGAGCAAACTGAGTATCTAGCGCCATCATGTCATCAAAAGCTTCAAAAACCAAATTTAATCCCTTTTGAGAAACAAGGCGATGAACTACCGTAACAAGCGGTACGTCCTTTCGAGGCAGCCCCAGCTCGTCTTGAAGCTTCTGTTTGTTTTTTGCCTTGTTGCTGAGGGTCTTTTCATTAAAATGGTGGGGAATATGGGGATCCGTCATGGGGTTGAAGGTGTCATAGCCAATGCCGTTGATAATCCCTGACAAGTCTTTCACGCGATTTAAAAGAACGCCTTCAAGGCTCTCTCCATGCTCCTGCGTCAGGATTTCCTCTGCGTAGGTCTTACTGACGGTATTGATTTTGTCGGAAAAAACAACACCGGACTTCAAAAAATTGAACATTCCGTAAAACTCTGCGCCTTCCGGGGTGAAAAAGCGGTGCGGCAGGCCAAGAAGCTCCATCGTCTCTTTCCCGAAATGGCCCTGATATTCCAGGTTGTGTATCGTAAACAGTGTTTTTATCCCTTTGTAATAAGGATCCTTCTCCTGATACAACACTTTGAGCAGCATGGCGGCAGGCCCAACATGCCAGTCGTTCAAATGAAGGATGTCCGGTTTAAAGTCAATTGCTTTGATCAGTTCAAGAGAAGCTTTACACAGAAAAGCAAAGCGGGCACCATCATCATCATAGCAATAAATATACCTGCGATTAAAAAAATGATAATTATTCAGTGTGTAGGTGATGCAATCGGCATTCGCAAGCTGCCTGACTATACAGGTTCGCTGCTGTCCGCCGATTTCCACCGGAAAATCGGCAATATAGCTTTGTTCGCCGCCTATCAGTTGATATCCCGGCAACGCCACACGTACTTCATGCCCCATTTCCTTCAGCTTTTGCGGCAGTGAACCGGCTACATCAGCAAGGCCCCCGGTTTTAGCGTAAGGAGCTACCTCTGCGGAAATGAACAAAATTTTCAAGCTTTTCTTCATAAACCCTCCAAAATGTCATCTAAAAAGCAAAAAGACAACCCCTTCGTGAAGAGGTTGTCTTCCATGAACTGTTATTTTTCAATACAATCCTTCAAAGACAGGTTGATGCGCCCCTGTTTGTCAACCTCTATAACCTTAACGGGAATTTCATCGCCTATATTGACAACATCCTCCACCTTGTTCACACGGGTGTGAGCAAGCTTGGAAATATGCACCATGCCCTCCTTGCCAGGAAGGAACTCTACAAAGGCGGCGAAATTCATAATCCTTGTAACCTTACCGGTGAATTGCTGACCGATTTGAACATCTCCCACGATTCCCTCGATAATGGCAATGGCTTTTCTGCCTGCCGCCTCATCGGCTGTAGCAACAAACACGGTTCCATCTTCTTCAATGTCAATCTTGACGCCGGTTTCAGCGATGATCTTGTTGATGACCTTCCCACCGGGGCCAATGACATCACGGATCTTATCCACATGAATGGTGGTGGTATAGACCTTTGGCGCATAGGGTGACAGCTCTGGTCTGGGTTGGCTGATCGTCTTAAGCAGGACATCGTTCAGAATGGTCATTCTGCCTTTATTGGTGATTTCGAAAGCCTGACGAATGATTTCATAGGTAAGGCCGTCCACCTTGATATCCACCTGAATGGCTGTAATGCCGTTTTTAGTACCGGCAACCTTGAAATCCATATCGCCGAAGAAATCTTCGA
>JAAYJG010000185.1 GCA_012523055.1 Ruminiclostridium sp.
CCTTGCCGGAGGTCTTTTGAATGGTTTTGAAAAACCAACCTCTTCATGAAAAATTTGCTGGGAAGTTTCTTCGTGTGGAATCTCTCTCTGCCATGATTCTCGCCATTTACAGACCCATCATCTCATAGGTGAGATCCCGGATTTTCGGATGGATGACATCATAGGCATAACCACAGTTCAACACATGCTGGGCGTAGAAAAGAGCCAGGTGATTTTCCGTATCAATCAGCGCAAAGGCACCGGCAGCACCATCCCAGCCAAATTCACCCAGGGGGCTTCGGGCGCCGGAATTCTTCCGCTCTATCAGGGTGCGCACCCCCAGCGCGTAACTGTAACCATGCCTGCACCATGCGTCAAAATCCTTTTTGGATTCCCCTTTCAACTGATCCTGCCGCATCAGGTTGATAGCGTCCATCGAAAGTACCCTGTAGCCATCGGCACTAAGACCTTCATTACACATGGCATCAAGAAACAGAATGAAGTCATCGACGGTTGAAATCAAGCCCGCGCCTCCGCTCTCATAATTTTTGAAAAGTACAAAACGGTTTTCGCCCGGCACCGGGGTGGATGTTTTTGATTCCATGTGGTACTCAAACTGACCAGCCAGGTTTGCTTTGCGTTCGGGTGTCAATTCAAACCCTGTGTTCTTCATGCCCAGAGGTGTAAACAGATGCTCATCGAAGTATTTGCCAAGCCGCTGCCCGGAAACAACCTCGATCACTGCCCCCAATACATCGTGGCTGAAGCTGTATTGAAAACGGGTGCCCGGTTCAAAATCAAGAGGTTCATTGGCCAGGGCTGCAACAAGCTGCCTTGTGGTAGCCTCATATTCCGATGCCTCCAGAATCTTCAGGATGGACGGTGCCTCCAGATTATAATTCAAACCGCTCTGCATGGACAAAAGGTGACGGATCGTCATTACGTTTTTTGCCGGACGAACCCCGGAACCCTCCTTCACCTTCATTGTTTCAAATTCCGGCAGGTATTGGTAAACAGGGTCATCCAGGCCGATGCGTCCCTGTTCCACCAACTGCATCACCGCTGTGCATGTGATCAGCTTTGTGGCCGAATACAGCCAATAGGTGTTTGTTTGCATCAACGGCTTTTTGCTGGCTGTGTCGGTATACCCCGTGATATGGCGGAAAACGGGCTTGTGATTGTGATATACTACGCAGTCACAACCAGGTATCCCGCATTTCTCCAATGAATTCAGGTAATCAATTAATATTTCTTTTTTCATTGCTCTGCACCTTTCTCATAATCCATTCATATTTAATTGTATACCAAAAAAGTTTCCAGTTCCACAATAAAAATTACTCCTGCGAAACCTGCTTTGGTTTCGTGTCGTTTGGCGACAACTGGGTCGTGGGGGACTGTTCACACCGCCTTTTAATAAGTTCATAAGTTACTGCAGAGGTATTTGTTTTATCCTGAGCGCAGCGATGCCACCCTGAGCGCAGCGAAGGATCTCTCAGGAGTAGTGTGAGATCCTTCACTTCGTTCAGCAGGCTGCGCCTGTCTCCTGTGATACAGTAGTCATTAGAATTTTCGAAAAGTTTTTCCTCTTTTTCCGGGTTAGGCAAATAGCATGATTGGTGTTATAATGATCATGACGATACCTATCGAGAAAAGGAAGTATGTATGGAAAAACGCAGAATCATGACAATTGCTGTTCTGGCTTTGATATTCGTCACCATTGCCTTCATCTGGGGAAAC
>JAAYJG010000186.1 GCA_012523055.1 Ruminiclostridium sp.
AAAAGAGGTTCCCATGTGCTTGATAAAACCGTATAAAAGAACCTTGCTTGGCTTGAAAGGTGCGGTAAAAACAAGGTTCACGTCAGAATACCGGAAGTAGGAGCTTCCCTTTTCAATGCCCTGCTTCAGGCTGAAATACAACGCAATGACAATAAGACCCGTAAAGATGGCGCTGAACACTTGATTGTCGCCGTGGCGCACCGCACCCGAGGGCATGATGAGAACCATCACAAGGGAAAACAGCATAAGCATTCCGATCAGGATATACCCGATCAGCGCGAGCGGTTTTTGTGTCAGCCCACGGATTACATTTTTCAGTTGCTTACGAATGATATACAGCAGCGCGCTCATGCACCAGCCACCCCTTCCGTAACAGCAAAGAAGATCTGCTCCAGGGACTCGGCATTGTCTTCAACCTCGGTGCGGGTTCTGGACAAAACCACCCTGCCCCTGTTCATGATCAGAACCCTGTCCCAGACCTCATCAATGCTATCGATGATATGGGTACTGATCAACACGGTGCATCCTGTGTTTTTCAGTTCTGTGAGCACGCTCTTCAGTTCCTTGATGGCCTTGGGGTCCAACCCCATCATGGGCTCGTCAAACATCGCCATTCTGGGCTTGATCAACAGTGCGCAGCAGATGCTGATCTTCTGCTGCATACCCTTGGACAGCTCTTTTCCAAGCTTGTCTTTTTTGTCGATCAGCTCAAACCGTGTCAGCAAATGATCGGCATGCTGTTGCCAGCCATCACCGAGCCTGTAGGCGCGGGCAATAAACTCCATGTGTTCCCATACGGTAAGATAATCGTATGCCGCGGCGCTCTCAGGGACATACCCGAAAACCTCTTTGGCCTGGGTGGTTTTAATGGATGAGCCATCGATCAATATCTCTCCGCTAAACCGCAGCAGGCCCGCGATAGACTTGATGGTGGTGCTTTTCCCCGCGCCGTTGGGCCCGAGCAACACCCCGATCTCTCCTGCCTTCACTTCAAAGCTGATGTTGTCAACAGCCAGAATCTTTTCATAACGCTTGGTCAGATTATTTACCTGAAGCATTCTCTTTTTATCCTTTCACTTCAATTTCGGTACCATTATACATCACGCAGACTGACGGCACAAGGAACAACTGGATGCTGTATTTTTTATGTATTCTTAAAATGTATTCCTTTTTTGATGTATTATCCCGATTTCTCCCATCGAGAAATAATTACGCTTTCTTTGTGTAATTGTCTGATTATCAAATGCTCGCAGCGCGTTGCACACAAAACGCGTAAGGAAGGCGCTTTCAGCACCCGCGTTTTGGCGCACAATTCGCGCAAGCGCTCATTGAATGAGAAAGAGAAGGTTTCACCCACCTTCTCCGGTTCTTATTTCCCTGTTTCAAATGTGGGGTCATTTATTGCCCGCAGCATTTCTTGTATTTTTTCCCGCTGCCGCAGGGGCATGGGTCGTTGCGGCCTGTTTTCTCCACGATCACATGGCTGTCTTCATGCAGTTTCAGGCGAATTTCCTTCTTTTTATCCCCGCTTAAAAGGCCTTCCCACTGCGGCAGGTTATAAAGCCAGTCGGCCTTTACCTTCAGCATGTTGTAATACAGCTTTTCATAATCGATGGTCACATCAATTGAACTGTCTTCGGCTAATTCTTCCAGGGTGATTTCCTGTGTGAGGCTGGTATTGATTCCATCCAGAAAGCCGACGAAGGTAACGGGCTCCATATGATAATGATCTGCCAGTTCCTTCAGAAGACCGTTTATCTGCTTTTGTTCCGCGTCCAGGATTTCCCGGTAGGCTTCGGTTTCCTGGGCAAGGTATGTGCGGAAATAGTCCTGGTATGTGCCGCTTTTCTGGTTTTCTTCCATTCTTTGTTGCCATTGTTGAAATAAGTTCATCATGTATCTCCTTCCAGTGTTTTCAATTACATTTTCTCGGGTGCCTGTATCCGGATCAGGTCAAGAACATTGCGAATCACTGTTAACGTACAGTTCACCAGCAGCAGCCGGGCCTGAAGCAGTGGTTCTTCCTCACCCTTGACACGGCAGGCATTGTAAAAGCTGTGGAAATCCGATGCCACATCCATCACATAACGGGTCAGCCTGCTCGGTTCAAGTGTCTGAGCCGACAGCGCCATTTCCTCGGGATACTGCGCCAGCCTTTTCATCAGGCTGATTTCTTCGGGCTGAACCAGCAGAGTCATATTCACCTGCTCGATGGGGGCGCGGACAGTATCTTCCTGTGCAAGCTTTTTAAGGATGTTGCAGATACGGGCATGGGCATATTGGACATAAAATACAGGGTTGTTATTGGATTGCTCTACGGCCAGATCCATATCAAAATCCAGGTGGCTGCCCGAGGTCTTCAGGTTAAAGAAAAACCTTGCGGCATCTACGCCCACGTCGTCCAGCAGATCGCCGAGGGTTATAGCCCGTCCGGTCCTCTTGGACATTCTGGCGATCTCTCCGTTTTTGTACAGGCGAACCAGCTGAAATAGCACAATTTGAAGCCTGTCCTTTGAAATTCCGCAGGCCTCCATGGCCGCTTGCATTCTCGCCACATGCCCATGATGATCGGCACCCCAAAGGTTAATCACTCGGTCAAAGCCCCTTTTAATGAACTTATTGCGGTGATAGGCAATGTCTGCCGCCATATAGGTCGCAAGGCCGTTCTGCCTTACAAGCACCTCATCCTTTTCCAGCCCGATTTTGCTGCCGTCCAGCCACAAAGCTCCGTCCTTTTCAAGGATAAACCCGTTCTCCTTCAAAAGCAAAAGGGTTTCATCCACCTCACCAGGATACAGAGAACTTTCCCGGAACCAGACATCATAATGAATGCCATACCGGGACAGCCCCTCTTCTATGTTTTTCAGGTTCTTTGGCAGGGCATATTCCACCAATACCTTTCTTCTTTCCTCAGTGGGCTTTTCAGCCAGGCCTTTTCCATATTCATCCAGGTATGCTGTCGCATGATCGGTTATATCTTCGCCTCTGTAACCGTCTTCCGGGAAGGGAACCTCCTGTTCACCATAAATCTGCTGCAGATACCTGGCCTCCAGCGAAGCACCGAACTTCTCAATTTGGTTGCCCGCATCATTGATATAGAACTCTCGCGTAACCTGATGGCCCGATTTTTCCAGTACACTCGCAATCAAGTCTCCCAGCGCGCCGCCCCGGGCATTTCCCATATGCAGCGGACCGGTAGGGTTTGCGCTGACAAACTCAACCATTACTTTCTCGCCGTTGCCGGTGTTCACTTCGCCATAAAGCTCTTTTCTTTGATCGATCAGAACCAGTGTTTCATACATCCACTGATGGTTCAGATAAAAGTTGATAAAGCCCGGTCCAGCCACCTGCACCTGTGTAACAAATGTACCTTCGGGCTTTATTCGTTCGGCAAGCACCCGGGCGATCTGCACCGGTGCCTTTCTGGCCTGTTTTGACATCTTCATGGCGATATTGGTTGAAAAATCACCAAAGGTTTCCTCTCTGGGTTTTTCCAAAAGAATCGCAGGCAACTCCATTTCTGGCAGTGCTCCTTCAGCAATGGCCATTTTTACTGCCTGATGCAGCAGCTTTTCAATCTGTTCCCTGATCTTTTCATAAATACTGTACATGTTCATTCCACCCTTTGTTTCATTCGTGAGTTAACGGTAAGCCGATCCTTATTCATGGAAAAACCAAGCGATAGAATCGTCCCATTTGTCCAATGATAACTCTTTGCAGGTCAGTGAATCCACCAGAGTCGGTGATTCACTGCACTTTAACGTTTAGCGTGGTGAAGCTGGTCACCTGATTGTTCACCTCGATGACGTACTCCAAATCAAAACGTCCGCCGCTGTCATTCAAATCGACACTCAACCTGCGGGCGGTAACACCCACCTCAATGATTCCGAATTCCGTCTCATAGCCCGAGGTGTGCTTGCGTCCCTTTTCAAAGACCATCAGGCTTGAAACATTCCCTTGCCGAATAAGGGTAATGGAGTCGGGAGAGACCCTCAGCGTAGTGGTTGTCCCATCCAGCCCGGTCACTTCACTTTCAGCATAGCTGATGCAATAAGCGTTTTCCTGTTTATCGAAAGTCCCCTCCGTGATAAAGTTAATGACATCGGCATCCTTGTCGGGATGCTCCTGCTTGCTGTCAACCGTAATCATTACGTCCCTTTTCAAGTTGTTTCCCTCTTTCATTCTTTTTCATACGCATCAGGTCCAAGCCCGGCTGTAAGTACATTTCGTTACGCCCTGCAGTCCAGATCCACCCGATGCACATTATCTATTTTCTCTCCAAGAATCAGTTTTCCCAATTCTTCAAACTTTTCCACACTATCGCTGGTATAGTACTGATAATTTGCTGAAGCCCCTGCTGCATACAAGCTTTGTGCTTTCAACAGTTCCTTCAGTGCAATAGCCAGTTCCTCGGCCGAACTGACCTGAACCACTCCGTCCCCCATCACCTTGCGGATGGCTTCAGACAGCAGCGGATAATGGGTGCAGCCCAGCACAAGGGTATCGATGCTTTCACTTTTCAGCTCGGTGAGATATTCCGTGGCAACCATTCTGGTAATTTCATTGTCCCACCAGCCCTCCTCCACCAGGTTTACAAACAGGGGGCATGCTTTTTGAAAGATCAGCACCCCGGGGTTTCTGTGATGTATGGCCTCGCGGTAGACCCCGCTGGTAACGGTTGCCGGGGTTGCAATGACCCCGATTCTTCCTGTTCGGGTTTTTTTCAATGCGCTGACAGAGCCCGGTTCTATCACCTCAAGCACGGGTACATGGATCGAAGGCCTTAATTCGGGCAAGGCCAGGGCACTGATGGTATTGCAGGCCACTACCAGAAGCTTGACATCCATCGATAACAAAAAGGATACAATCTGCCTGGTATATTTAATAACGGTCTGTTTGGATTTTGTACCATAGGGTGTGCGGCCATTATCGCCAAAATAGATAACACTTTCTTCCGGAAGCAGTTTCCTGATTTCCTTTAGAACGGTCAAACCCCCAAGCCCTGAATCAAAAACACCGATTGGCCTTTTATCCATTATAAACCCTCTCTGAATATCTGTAAAAATAACAACCTGATTATACATGAAACAACCCGTCTGCACAAGACGGGTTACTCATTTTTAGGGCTCATTGCCAAGGCACTCATTTGGTTTGTTTCAGTGGTGGGGAGATCCTTCCTTAGAAACGTTTGAGTGCGGGAGTTTACTCCAGAATCCTGAGAACTTGTTTTCGCGCGGTTCGGTACAGGTCACGGGGTTACTCCAAAATCTCTTCGTCCGAATTCTCATCGGTACTGACTTCTTCTGTTACGCTATCGGTGCTCTGCCCGCTTGCATCATCAGTTTCAACTGATTCATCGACTCCGGCCTGTTCCAATTCCGGTACCTGTTCCTGTGGTATCACTGAAAAGCTTTGTTTACGATCGATCAAGGCCTCGTTTCTGGGAAATTCCTGATCAAAACGAAAGTTCCCCTTAAATTCCTTTTGCGTTTTTCCGTTTACCTGGAATTTGACGGTTTCCACATCTTTCAGCTCTGTCAATGTGTTCACAATGGAGAAGATGGTCATTTCCTCAGCTTCTTTTCCGCCGGGGTGATTATCCACAAATTCTTTTGTCATGTCTACAGTGGCGGTTCGCCCTTCAACCTTGACAGGGGATCTCAGTGTAGCGCCCTGCGGCACGGTAGGCTTCAGTGTTGAATTGGAGGGCCCGTTTACAAGCTCCTTCACCAGGGTCGACGCAATTTTGTCTGTTCCCTGCATGGCATCCTCCATGCTTAAGTACCGTATTTCACCCACAAGCTTCGTACCATCCTTATCCGAGAAATAAAGGTGAACCGGTAATTTCTCATTCAAACGCTTTGCATCCTCTTCGGAAAGAACAATACTGGATACAGGACGCAGTTCATCTTCCTCCAGCTGTTTCAATGCTTTATCCCTTGCTCTTTGACAACCAATCAAAGTGAAGATCATAAGAACACAAAAAATTGTCATGATTGTTTTTTTCATATCAAAAACCCCTCTCCGATCTGTCTAACCTATACCTATGCCCCGTACCGGACAAATATACTTCAGTGCAAACTTTTCATTTGTGCATTTACAAGCAGGCGCAATTAGGATATGATCAATTTAAAGTGTGCTGTGCCCGCAACCAAATAGCGGAACCTTGCAGAATAATATGACAAGAGGGTTTCAGGATGAAGAGCCGAATTAATCGTGAAAAAATGCTGGAATTGATGAACAAGCAGTGCCAAGGGAACTATAATCTTTTTGGAAGGCAGCTGGGAGTCGATCCGGCACATCTTTACCGCTTTCTGAACAGCGGAGTGGGCGGAGGCAAAAAAATGATTTTTGCCCTGATGGCCTATTGTGACCAGCACAAGCTAAACTTCATGCAGTATTTTGATGTCGAGTAAGCAGTGAGATTCGCATAATAAGATAAGCCCATATGCACTGGTTTTATAGCAAGAATAATGCTTCAGAATTGAAAAACAGCCCGTTAGAGGGTTAGTCTTAGGGATTTTTATTGTAATCTGAGTTGCGTTATAGTAAAATATATTGAACGGGTGAGCACCTACCGGCATCAGGCTATTAGCTTGGTTGCCGGTTGTTTTTTGGAGGTATTATTATCATGTCTTTTGTTTGGCCGATTGCTCTTGTAGTTGCATCGAATATCGTCTACCAAATCTGCGCTAAGTCTGTACCGAAAGAGATGAATCCGTTTGCCTCTCTGACGATAACCTATGTCGTCGGAGCAATTATTTCTATTATTTTGTACTATGCACTCAACGAGAATGCCAATCTACTCAAAGAATACGCATATATAAACTGGGCACCGTTCGTCTTGGGCATTGTCATCGTAGGTTTGGAAATCGGATTCATATATGCATATAAAGCAGGATGGACAGTCAGTACAGCCTCCATTATGCAAAGCTCGTTCCTTGCGATTGCTTTAATAATCGTTGGGTATTTACTGTATAAAGAGGCAATCACCGCAAATAAAGTTATTGGTGTTCTGATTTGCATGATAGGTCTGTATTTCATCAACAAATAATGCAATACCGTGGTCGTCATTGTTTTTGTTTTCGGATATATTCTATCATGTTTCTGCCTGCGATGGCTCCCTGCCCCACAGCCACTGAAATCTGTTTGAACACGCCTGTGCAGTCCCCCGCCGCATATAACCCATCGATATTGGTACGCTGGTTTTGATCTGTTACAATATATTGATCCTGCATCAGGATGCCCATCTTCAGGGCAAAGGTGGTACTGGATGCGCTTTCATAGGCGATAAAGATTCCATCCAGGGAGAACACCGAGCCATCTTCGAACAGAATTTTTTCCAGAAATTCTTCCCCCTCAAATGAGCGTATGGGGGTTTCGTTCATCGCAAGTTGCTGCAAAATGCTTTCGGTATCCTTTGAAAAGCTTGTTGCTTTGCCGTTTGTAAACAAGGTGATGTCTTTGGTAAAAGGAAGCAGTTCCTTTGCTTCGTGCAGGGCAAAATCATTAAAGCCCAACACTCCCGCCTTTTTCCCGCGATAAAAAAAACCATCACAGGTTGTACAGTAGCTGACACCCTTGCCCTCAAACTTTTTCAGGTTGCGGATACCGATGTTCACATTTTTTTGCCCGGTGGCAATCAGAACCGCGTGGGATTGCCAGGTTCCTGTTGTGGTGCTGACCTGAAACAACTCCTCTTTACTGATACTGATAACCTCCTCGTCACGCATTTCGCCTCCCAGCCTTAAAAGCTGATTTTCGCCCTCTTCCAGAAGCTTTTCACCGGAGATTGGCTGTGAAAAGCCATAATAGTTTTCTATTTTATCGGCTTTGTCCAATGCGCTTTTTCCCGTGCCAAAAACAAGAGTTTTCATATTCGCGCGAACAGTATACAAGGCGGCGGATATCCCGGCCGGGCCCTTTCCAATGATAATGGCGTCATAAATCATAAGCACTTCAACCTTTCCAAACTCAATGCGCGCTTGGGTGAAAGACCTGGGGCAACAAGCGCACGCTCATATTCATCAGTCTAAAGTGGGATATGCCCACAACCGATTAGGAGCCTTACGAATAAGGTACTCTCTTGTATTTTACAGAATTGTTGTCACCAGAACAAGTCCCCCCGCATAAACTGAGACTGTAACATTTGACAGAGGTGATTGCATGAGTGACATTTCCAACTTTATACAGGGACAAATCACAAGAAAAAAAATTGAAAAAGGCCTGGAGATACTGCACAACGAAAGCCCGTCGGATCTTAAAAAAAAGCTTCAAAATGTGGATATGAACGAAATTCTGCAGAAGATGGACGAATATGACAAAGGCCGCCTGCAGGACCTGGGGATCAGCGTCAATGAGCTGAGGGGCCGTGTTTCGGAAGCAGATATTCAGAAAGTACAGCAGGTACTCGGAAGAGACGGGGAAAAAGTGATCCGTAAGCTTCGAAACATGCTTCGGTAAGCAAAGCATTAATTGAAATGAAAAAATAAAGGGAGGTTGAACATCCATGGGCCAGGGTATGGATGACAAAATCCGGCAGATAGCCCAGATGCTGAACAGTCCGGAAGCGCAGGATGGTATTCGGAACCTGTTCAGTTCTTTAGGCACACAAAGAGGGTCTGCCCCCGCTGAAACAGATTTGCAGGAATTTGATGACGCACAGACCACAGCACCTGATTTTAGCAGTTTACCGCAAGTATCGCCGGATTCGGACTGGATTCACAACATTCAGAACATGCTCAGCCAGGTCAATAGCGTACAGGACTCAAGAGTAAATCTTCTGCACTCGGTTCACCCCTTCCTGAACCCAACAAGGCGTGAGCGGTGCTCGACCTGTATGAATATTCTGAAGATTGCAGGTATTTTAAAAGCAATGACGAACAGTAATGGGAGGTTGTTCTGATGGCTGAAAAAGTTGATCATGCGCTCTCAAACATTCCTTTGCCCACTGAGAGGGAACACAACAGACATCCTGGTTTATCTCCCTTTTCGGGCGGCTTGCCCGATATTAAAAAACTGCTCCATAGCATACAATTGGATGACATCCTTTTGTTCGGCCTGATAATTTTGATTGCGACAGATGATGATTGTGACAATTTTCTGCTGGTGCTGTTGATTTTTATCTTCATTGCCGGGTTTGACAAGACGCTTTTCCCGTTTTTATTGTAACACAAGTAATTGTGTTATGTATTTTCCATTCATTACATGGTAAGGTTTCGAATACTTTTATTGATTCTGCACAAAATTTCTATGACTGAACCTGACCGTAATACCATGAAATGAGGGAAAATATGCAAAAAAGAAAATGGGTACGCATCATCATTGCCGCAATACTGGCCATATTCCTTGTTTATCCTGTACTGACGGACGGGACTCGTGACCTTTATGGGTATAGCAGTGCCGTTTTGTCGTATTATGGTTCAAGGGGCGATGAGGTTTCCAATATTCAGAAAAAGCTGAAGCAATGGGGCTATTATGACGGAAAGGTGGATGGCATCTTCGGCTACCAAACCTATAAAGCCGTAAGATACTTTCAATATAAAAACGGCTTGAAGGTGGACGGTGTGGTGGGTCCGGAAACACTTTCGGCACTGGGGCTTCCAACCGGAGGGAAAACCTCTGCGGGTAACGATCAGGATATGAATCTGCTGGCACATATCATCCATGGAGAAGCCCGTGGCGAGCCCTATATCGGCCAGGTGGCAGTAGCTGCGGTAATCTTGAACCGAATCAGGGACAGCAGGTTTCCCAGTACGATTGCCGGTGTTATTTATCAACCTGGTGCATTTGATGCCGTCAGCGATGGCCAAATTAACCTGGAGCCCACCTCACAGTCGATTAAGGCTGCAAGAGACGCGCTGAACGGATGGGATCCGACCTATGGCTGTATTTATTATTACAATCCACACACAGCAACCAGTAAATGGATATGGTCCCGGCCAATCGTGCTGAAGATTGGAAAACACAACTTTGCAAAATGACGGGGCTATTTGAAAATGATATCTTCCTTTTTAACGCCTGTTCCATCAGCAATGATTTGGTGAACAGGCTGATATTCACCCTCACATATTGAATTAATCCCCATTCAAGAACCGGGCCAGGGTTATAAACGGCAGCCACAAGGATAAGTTATGAACTCACCCCATACGTTCAATGAGCGCTTGCGCGAATTGTGCGACAAAACGCGGGCGCTGAAAGCGCCTTCCTTACGCGTTTTGTGTGCAACTAGTTCATAATTATCTCTGATAATTATGAACGGTCTGCGAGCATTTTATCAAATGCTCTCCAGTGGGGGATTGTACCCGCCACTGAAGCAGAAATCTGTTTATCCCCCGTCACGCGTTTTTTAGCCCAAAGGGCTAAAAATACGCTATGAGGCAGGGGTCATAGGGCATTTGATAAACTAAATAAGGAATACGCCTCATTTCCGATGCACATAGGAAATGAGGCGTTTTTGCATTATCATTCTAATGATAACAAGACTCCAGTACCTTGGCTTTGTACTTTAGTGCTGATTAACTTCGTACATCCACCAATCCTGCCTTTTGCAACAGGCGAAGGATAATGACTGCGCTCTCGGCGCGGGTGATGTTGGCTGTAGGATTCAGTTTGCCGTTCACACCCTGGATGAGGCCAGAGCCGACGCTCCATTTCGCCGCGTCTTCCGCCCAGGAGCTGATACTGTCCGCGTCCGCAAAGCCGTCCAGGGCGCTGCTTGTTCCGCTAAACTCCGTGAGCGAAGCCGCCCTTTGCAGCATAAGCATTGCCTCCTGGCGGGTTATGTTTGCGTTGGGGTCGAAGCGGTTTTCACCCTTGCCCGCCACAAGTCCATATTGCACAGCCGTGGCTACCGTGCCGGTATACCATGCGGTAGCGGGGACATCTGAAAAGCTGCTTGTGCCGTCCGCCGGAAGTCCCAACGCCCGAATAAGGATTGCGGCAAACTCGGCTCGGGTAATGCTGGCTCCGCCGTCAAAGATGAATGCGCTTCGTCCTTGAATAATCTTACGGCTACCCATTTCATTGGCTGCCGCTTCATACCATTTCCCGGAGGCATCATTAAAGGTCACTTCGTTTTGAATCAGCGCATAGGTACTGTTCGTAAGGGAGTTGATGACCGCGTAATATCTACCGTCCTTTTCAATGACGTTTGTCGGTACATGGCGGGTACTACCATCGGCGTTTACCACCACCGCCGTGCTGATTTTTGTTGCCTGCTCCGCTGTAACCTCAATCACACGATTAATGTAGGCGCTAAAGGTGTCCACATTGACGGTTTTGCCGTTAAATGCCGCCGTAACAGTGAATGTCACCGGGGAGAGCACCAGTGTTTCACCCTCGACGCTGACAGAACTGTTTTCGATGGTCACATCGAAGGGAACCTTGCTCATGTCCGCGCCTGGGAAAGCCGCTGCAAGTGCCGCTGTATCGATTGCCGAGGTGTTAAGGTTATAGGCTACGCTGCCAGTCTTGACGGTTAGGGTCATGCCCTTTTGCGCCATGTCCTCAATGTTTTTGACTACAAGGGAGGCTGTGACCGCGCCGTTTTCACTCACCGGCACCTCAACGGAAGAGCCTGCCGCCGCGCCGTTGATATTCTCGCCCAGCTTCGACTGATCAACGGTGACTGTGGTGGCGTCTCCGGTTTTGTTTTCCGTGCCGATGTTTACAGTTTTACCGTCCACAATCACCGGCGCACCGGTCGGGACGGGAGTGGGGGTGGGGGCCGGTCTCTTACCTGGGCTTATGCTGCCACCGGAGGGCTCACTGCTAGTCGTGACGGTTAGCGCGGTACTGACCTTGCCAGGAAGCGTCGTGGCGGTAGCCTTAATTCGGGCCAAAAAGCTGTACGGGCTACTGCTGCCCAGTCCGGTGAACACATTGCTGTCCTGCCAGGTTGCGCCACCGTCACCGGAGTATTCATAGCCAGTCATGGCAGTCAGCGTCACGCTGTTATATGACTTGGTTTCCAGCGTCGGCGCGCTGGATTCCGCCGGGGAGGCAAGGATGCAAACAATAGCTTCATTTGTAACCTTGTCCTTCTGGCGAACCTTTACGGTATCTGCAATAAACGTCAGGCCGGAGGTGTTGCCCACAGAGCAGTCCTGCCAGATACTGCCGCCATCCAGACTGTACTGCATATTTGTAGTAGTGCCGGTAAGTGTTCCGGCGGCTACGTCATAACCCACACCGGTCAAATTAATGTCATCCACTCCCAGCCGCACCTCGCCGCAGTCCGTCCAAGCACTGGCAAATGAAGCGTTCGCCACCGCCTTGACACGAATGTACACATGTTGCCCTCCAGCAGCGGTGATTTCTGATGCAGATCCGGTTCCGGCAACTCCCGATGCGGAGATGTCAGGTAAAGCATCGGCAAGGCTATATTCATAGGTATTCGCCAACGTAATCACGGTATGGCTTGCACTGTTGCCAATACCAATGTTTACGACAGAGACATCCGGCGCGTCAGGTCTTGCGTGGATCTCCAGAGTCTGCACGTTACCGGGAAGAGCCGCGTCGGTCGCCGCTGTGCGGAAATAGCAGGTCGTGCCGGGGGACATCATCAGCGGCGCACCAGAGCCTGCCATCCATACTGCAGCATCTGAGGAAGTAGTATTGTATTCTACCGTGGCGGGAACAGAAACGGTAGTTTTCTCGTTTATATAGTCAATAACGTAAGCCGGAGCCGCCGCCAATGCACCAATGGTGCCGAGTGTCTGCGACAGGCTTGGCATGGCATCATACGTTTCCGTTGTGCGCACCTGAATTACATTGCCCGTTGCGAAGGTCACGCCGGTGACGGGTGCGGTTTGCCACGTTGCACCGTTATCCAGGCTATATTCGTATGTGTTCCACAGTCCGGTAATGGTGCCATTTTTGACACTATAGGTCACGCCGCTGTCGTGCAGAGCCGCTGAAGATGTCTTGGTTCTCACGGTAAGAGCTTCGCTGTTGGCACTGGCAAATGTATTTGCGTTCGCCTTAACACGAGCCATAATGGAATAATCGGTTCCTGCAGTCAAACCGGTAACCTCAACCTGCCCGGCTGTCGGAGTATACCATGTGCCATTGACATAATACTCTTGTCCATCTACGGTATTTGTAACGGTGATGCCAGTATCGGTTCTTGTGATGTTTGCAGCCGTGATGGCCGACGGTGTTGCAGGGCGCACGGTTATCGTAATACTGACCGACTCGGATGCGGGAGCTCCGCCGATGATAGCTTTCACGCGAACATAATAGGTTGTGCCCGGTGTGATGATACTGCCGTTGGCGATGCTGGCTGTGGTAAAGTCGGCAGTGGTGCTGACCTCATGGGTATTGTCGAAGCTGATTGTTTCCGCCTCATAATCTATGGTTGCATCGTTTGCCGCTGGCGTTACGGGCAGGGTATACTGAGCCATTCTGCCAGAAGCCGACGGCATGGCGTTCTCCGTTTCCGCCGTACGGAAGTGGATATAATACTTTGTTGCGGGGCTTAGGCTGTCAAACTTGTGCGTCCCGTTGTCGTCTGCCTTGAAATAGCCGTTGGGCGTTCCGTTCCAGTCGGCAGTGGCGCTGGTGGAGATATAATACTCGTTGCCTGCCACCGTGCTGACGGTGATGCTGGTACTAATGGGCTTGTCCTCAGCTATCCCGATGGTGGGTTCGGCTGGGGCGGCGGCCGGTGCCGTCTTGGTAGTGACAGTCAGAACGGAGCTTACGCCGCCTGCATCGACTGCACCAGCTTGTTTGACGCGGGCGAAGAAATAATAAGTCGTGCTCGCTTCCAGACCGGTGAATGTCGTATTGTTCTGCCACTCACTTGGTATGACGTCTGAGGTGTTTTTGCCGTATTCCACAGTCTGGCCAGCAACGGTTACGGTATTCAACACCACCTGCGTATCCGTCTTGCTGATGAGAGAGGGTGTTTCAGCGCTGGGGCCAGTGTACGCCATGGGGCTGAGGGTAATATTCGCGTCATTTACCGCACTGCTGCTGACGGCAATTGTATCGGAGACAGAATCCGCATGGCTACCCGATACGCCCGCCACTCGGGCTACATAGCTGCCGTTGGGTACGCAGATTGAATACGCGCCGCTCTCGTCAGTTACGGCGCTGCTCAGAGAAGTGCCAAAGGTGGTGTCTGTGGATGCGTATAAATTCACCGTCAGCCCGGAAACGATGGCGTCGGTGGTTCCCTTGTAAACCGTGCCGGAGACGGTATAGATAAGATCCAGGGTGGTATTGCCTGAAACATAGCCTTCATAGGTCCCGGCTGTGGTGACAGCGTGTACTCTACTTGAGCCTGAGAGGTAAAGATACAGATTGCTGAAAGCGTCGGTTTTCATATCGTTTGTGCCGTAGCTACGTGCGGGCGTAAAGTTAAAAGTTGTCACAGCTGTTGAATTGCTGCCGGAAAGGGTGATGATGTACGGTGAGGCGTAGCTGCCGCTGCCACCAAAGCCTCCGCCGATGTTCGCAGCGTTCGAGGAGCCTCTGGTGGCTTTGACTGTGCCGCCGCTGATTATGATATTGCTGCCGTTGCCTTCAAGACCGCCACCGATGCCCGCACCATCGTAGCCTCCTTTGGCGGTCACCGTACCGCCGCTGATGGTGATGTCGCTACCGTTACCGGGATTTGGGTCGACTAAGCCTTTATAGCCGCCGCCGATGCCCGCAGCACCTCCGCATCCGGTGGCGGTCACCGTACCGCCGCTGATGGTGATATTGCTGCCGTTGCCGCCCATGCCGCCGCCGATGCCCGCAGCACCGACGTCTCCGGTGGCGGCCGTCGAATTGCCGTAGCCGCCGGTAGCGTTTAGTGTCCCTGTGCCGCTGATCGTGAGCATGGTACCCGCTGTCGTGGTGTCCTTTTGCAAGCCCGCACAGTTGTTGCCGCTTTTTAATGTGTTCACGCTGCCGTCTGCCAGCGTGATATTTACCGCACCGGCCGTACTGGTGATTTTGAACGCTGCCGTATTGGAACTTCCGCTCACATCAATATTCACGCCGTTTAGCGTGATGTTTGCCGCCGAGGTGACCTCGATGCGGTCGGTGGTGGATGAGCTTACTCCGCCCGTCTGCGCAATCGTGACAGGCGCGGCAGACGAAACCGTGAGAACGCCACCCGCATAACTTACGCCGCTCAAGTTATCGCCGGTCACCGTATATGCGCTATAGGTGCCCTCCGCCGCCAGCGCCACGGATGGCATTAATGTCAGTACCATGCATGTCAATAGCATAATACTTATAATTCTTTTTTTCATTATTCATCTACCTCCTGTTTTTTGTCTGCCTGAACATTCAAACTGCGCGCACGCGGTTTTGCGAATGAATCAGGAATATCCCTCGTTGTCGTCTTATATCTGCATACTCCTTTTTGTGTGGGATGCTCGGTAAAAATGCCGAACTCCCCATATTTGCAATACCAGCACTCTCGGGCGGAGAACAGCCGGTCGGTGTCCTGTTTAAAAGCGTCGCAGAAATCACCTCGTGTAATTTCGAGTTTGCCGGACGCCAACGTTAGCTCCACGGTTCTGTCGCCGGGTTCTTTCATCTTTAAAATCACTTCCTCAAAGATAGTTTCTCAATTAGTAACTTACATCTGTAAAACATCAAATAAAAACAAGAATTTGATGTTTTACAGATGTAAGTACCGATATTGGGTTGTGGGCGAAGCCCACTTTTGAATTATAAAAGAAAACCACGGCCGAAAACCGGCCGTGGCGTAATTGTAGAATATTTAGCGTAAATGTTGAAACATGTCGATTATTGGTTTAGGTTTATAAGTGGAGCAGAACGCGCGTCCTGAACACACCGCCTTGCGAGGTAAATTCCACCATGCCGTTGTACCGCTCGGCGGTGTAGGCAATGCTCCTTGTCCCGGTCCCGCCGCCGGGCTTCCCGGATTTCGGAAAGCCACCTTCAAAAACGATGTTATCCGTGCATGAGTTTTCGAATACAATATGAAGCTTTCCTGCTCCGTTATAAACGGAATAAGCGATATTTACAGTGATATATCTCATCGTACCTTCAGGTGTACGCAGGCAGCCCTCTACGGCATTTTCAAAGGAATTGGCAAGAATGCCAACCAGTGAAACCTCGTCCATAGGAAGATTTGCCGGAATACTCGCATCTATTTCAGTTTTGATGTCGTTCTCCCTTGCCCGAGCCGCCCATCTTGACAATATGGCATTTGCTGCCAGGTGTTCACAGACACCTGCCAGAGCTGCGCTTTCCATCCTCTGCGTCTGAGCGCTCAGATAAGCCACTGCTTCCTGTGTTTTCCCACCCTCCAGCATAGATAAAAGAGTGTCGTAGTGATGGCGAAGATCATGGCGGTCACGTCGGGCCGCGTTGACGGCATTTTTCTGCACCTCTATCTGCTCCTCCCACATCTTGTTTTGCACAGATAGGATGCTTTCCCTCTCGCGGCTCCTATATTTATCTTCAATTGCACTGACTATCTGAAATATCAGCCAGTAAACGCCCAGAAAAACCAGATATGAGCTTACCACCAGGTACCAGCGGTTATCCGCCTCATACCAGTAGAAACGCGGAATATACAGAATGACGACCTCGAGAACATAAAAGAAGAAGGTTGCCAGAGTGATTAAATACCATTCTTTTGCCAGAATATCCACCAGTCTGCGGAAGCGATGGCGCAAATATTTGAAATTGAAAAACAAAAGCGCGCCGAACATTACCGTTCTATATAGTAAATACTCGATCTCATAGATAATTCCCGAGGCTTCCGTGGTGCATACATGCGAAAGGTAGCATATGCCAAGGTACAAATAGAACTGAGTGAACATGACAAAAAGTGAAACCGCCCATTTGTCGGCGGAGCAGATGATAAGCAAAAGCAGACATAAACCGATTTCGATGGGTATAATCAAGCGTTCCGCCAACTCCTGCCCATATGCAAACAATAAGACACAATATGACACGGCAACCGCAATATAAACCGCAACGGTAATTGCGACTCGTCTTATTTTTGGTTCCTTCAGCTTTATGAGTGAAAAGAAAAACAGACTGATGTAAGCTGCCGTTTGTAAAAACCTCAAGAGCACCAATACACGCAAACTTATACTCATAAGGCTCCCCCTTTCAGATGCTGCAGCTGTAATCCATGTACCGTTTTCTTAGTTCCTTGTATTTTCGGCTGAGTATCGGAATCCTGGCGCCGGAAGAAAAGGTCACACCTTTGGATGAAAGATCTACAATGTAGTCCATATTTATGATATAAGTACTGCCGCATTTGTAAAAACGCGGTTGTTCATCGAGCAATTCGAATAGCTCGGTTGAGGATTTGCGAACACTGATTACTTTGCCGTCTGACAAATGTAATTTCTGAACATGGTTATCTGTTTCAGAGTATATAAGCTTGTTCAAGTCCACACGGCTGATTCCATCCATTGATTTGATTGTAATATATACTTCGTCTTTTTTTGATAGTTTATCCATCACCTTGTCAAGCGCCGCAAAAAACTCCTTTTCGGAATAAGGCTTAACCAGATAATGTGCGGCATCCAGCGAAAAAGCGTCTATCGCATGGTCACGCGACGCGGTCAGAAAGATAATCTGGCACTTATCGCCCATGGCTCGCAGTTCCCGCGCCGCCTCCGTACCAATAATGCCTGGCATATATATATCAAGCAGCAAAACATCAAAGCTTCCCTTTTCCGCCACATGAGTAAGCAATTCCAGAGGGGCGGAGAACGATTGGATTTTTATTTCATAGTGCATATGCTCACAGGCGTATTTCTTGAGCAGACTGCCAGCACGTTCAAGTTCCTGTGGCGCATCATCGCATATGGCAATGTGTAGCATGAAAATCACTTCCTGTTACAGGGGCTATTTAAAAATGATGTCTTTCTTCTTAATGCCTGTTCCAACACCAATAATTTTGTGAACAGGCTGATAGACATCCTCATACAGTTTCACCGATTCATCCCCTGTCATCCGGTAAACTACTGCCGTCAGGCCGTTCCTCCCTGGTTCCAATACTTCTTTCGCATCTTTGGGCAGGTCATTTTGCTGCGAATAGATAACCGAGGGCTGGATTTTCGTATATTCGGCCCGCACAACACCATATCTCAGCCCCGGCTGACCTACCAGGGCGGTGATCCAGCTGCCATCATGCTCGAGCTGAAATACAAGCATCAACGGAATGTTTGCTGTATTTTTAAATTCCAGATCCGCGCCATCTTCAAAGCTGACTTCAAACCCTGGTTCTATGCCGGGAACAGGTTGATCCGCAGCCTTTCTGTTGAGTACGCGCAGTTCCGCCACAGGCAGAATGGCCTGATAAATACTGGATGCGAGAAGCTGCTGCAGGGGATCGGTTCCCTTGAAAAGTGGGATGCTGTCCCGAAAAGAGAATGAATCTCCCTCTTGAATCATTAAATTATCCAAAGGCTGGAGAAGGCTATCAAAAGCTTGCGTTTTTTCATCGGGAATGGTTCCTTGGATATAGCTGTATACCTGAGTAAAGTCCTGAAGCCTTTCCGTTGTAATTTCTGGTTCTATGGCTGTAAAAAGCCAGGGGGTCTTGCTTTCCGACAGGATTATCTGATCTGCCGGGTTGGTTCGCAGTTGCTCTGTAACGTATTCCCTTGCCTTATCTACATCAAAAATCCGGCCAATAACTGAAGGTGTAACTGAAACAGCCTTCTGCCGCAAAACCAGGCGGGCATTCTGCGGTTCTATATGGCACAACTCCTGTATGACAGAGAACTCTTCCCTGAAAAGCGCTTCGTTCATATATGGGGCTGCCCCAAATTGTTTCCGGATGGGGTCAGCTTTCCCGATCAATTCAAATAAGCGGTTTTGGTAACGGCCCTTTCCGAGTTCCTGCAAAACCTCAGCAGCATCAAACACAAGGCCTATGGAACTGTATGGGATTTGAACCTGCCTGTCCTGCCCTTCAAAAACGATTGTCCCTTGTGAAACAATCGTCTGATAGAAACCTTCTACCTGTTTCATGGCATCCTGCAACGGCAGTTCCTCAAGTATCAGGCCGGGTATTTCCAAGGCGGATGATAATTCTCGCGCAGGAAGTGAAAATAATACCGCAGTTGGTACAACAACAGCCAGTATTAGCTGTACGGAAAAAATCAGGAACCAAAATCGGAAGCGCTTCATACCGGACATTTTCATCAACTCCATAGCATTCTGAAAAAAACAGAGCCAGGAAAACTCCCGGCCCGGTTTATGATTAAACATGAATAAACCATCGATTGTTTAAGACGGAACATGGCAGAAGCTCATTTACGCTTCGTTGTTCATCACCAGTTCTATCAGCTTTCCGCAATCCTTTGCCCTGTCCATGGTTTGATCTGTAATAACCTCGCCGGCTCGAATAATAGACATTCCCTGATGGTCGGTAATGTTCTTTGTAGCTTTACGCCCTCTGAGGTAATTCCTTTGGCGTTCTTCAAACAACCCGGCAGCGGTGTTTTTCTGTTCCGGCTGCACAGCTTCGGAGCTTTTCTGTTCCGGCTGCACAGCTTCGGAGCTTTTCTGTTCCGGCTGCACAGCTTCGGGCTCGGAGGGTTTAGCTGCCGCGGGTTGTTCCTGACCCAAAGCTCGTTCAATCTCTTCATCGGTCACAATGCCTAATGCAGCTTCGACAACCGGTTCGCCAACCATCTTTTTCTCATCCGCAATAACAAGCTCTGACAAACCGGAGGGATCATCCAGAAGCTTTTCTTCAACATCATCTTCAACCACCAGAAGTGTTTTCCCGAAGGTGATCACACTGGAACGGGGAATCATGGTGACTTTCTTCTGGGTAATATCGGCAATGAATTCTATGCCTACAATGTTGCAATCCTTGCTTACATCCACATAAATATCGCCGGTTTCTCCGATAAGGCTGCCCTTTTTTGTTAAGACCCTGGTGCCCTTTACTGTAATGTTTTTCTGCAGCAGTTCAATTGCGGCGGGAAGCTTGCTGATATCGCTAATGGCTTCGGGGTTCAGAATGGTCATGGCATATTCACCAACACCCAAAACACTGCCTGTCGGAATGACCCTGGTATTGAGTACCTGAACACCACTGTCTACGACAAAATAATCGATTGTGCCCTTGTCAGCGTTAATCACAATATTTTTTACTTTACCCACTTCATTGCCTTCCGCAATGCTGATGATAGGCAACCCAATGATTTGCTGCGATTTTTTCATTTCCCGGTTTACCCCCTTAACCTTTTTTTCATTGAAAGCCAATGAAAAATACAGTTCCAATAGCTAATACATACACAGACTTCCCCTGATATGAAATGAAGCAAAACACCAGCCTTTCAATTAACTGTCGAACAGGCTTTGCAGAATCTGATCCTTAATTTCTTCACTCATCAAATGCTCAAACGCATCAATATAGGTTAAAAGAATATCTTCAGCCAAGTCTGCATTTCCGGTAGACTTGTAGATGGCACAGATATCCAGAACGATCCAGAATGCAGTTTCATTGTCCGGTTTTTGGTCAAGAGCCTCCATATAAAGAGCTGCCGCCTCCAAAACATTCCCCTGTTGCTTTAATGAAAAAGCTTTATGAATGATCTCTTCGAGGGAATTTTCCTGTTCCGGAGCAGGTTGAACTGAGTCTGGTAGTTCGTCTATTCCCATTTTATCAATAATATCCGGTGTGTCAACTGTTTTTTCAATAGCTTCAACTATATATGGTCCATTCGATGCAGATTTTTCATCAACAGACATCAAATCAACAGCAGAATCAGCAACTTGCTCTTGATTACTATTAACATTCTGTATTTCAACTGCTTTCTCAATGGCTTCAACCGTATCCGGTCCATTCGATGCAGATTTTTCATCAGCAGGCATCAAATCAGCAGTTGAATCAGCAACTTGCTCTTGATTATTATTAACATTCGGCGTCTCAACTGCTTTTTTAATGCCTTCAACCGTATCCGGTCCATTCGATGCAGATTTTTCATCAGCAGGCATCAAATCAGCAGCAGAATCAGCAACTTGCTCTTGATTACTATTAACATTCGGTGTTTCAACGGCTTTTTCAATGCCTTCAACCGTATCCATTCCATTCGATGCAGATTTTTCATCAGCAGACATCAAATCAACAGCAGAATCAGCAACTTGCTCTTGATTACTATTAACATTCAGTGTTTCAGCCGCTTTTTCAATGGCTCCAGCCATATCCGGACCATTCGGTGCAGAGCCTTCATCAGCAGCAGAATCAGTATTCTGCTCCGGGTTGAGCTTTAAAGCGTTATTGGATATGGCTGCTTTTTCTTCTTTTTCTTTCAGTTTTAATTCCCTGGCATCTTTTCTTTTTTGTTTCTTCTCTTCCCACTTGCGAACCAGATCGTCCATCTTTTCTATGGATACAATCTGAAAAACCAGTATCATCATAATAAAAAGCACCACGATATAGAGCAACAGCGATAGGAAAAAGACGATAAAGAAACGAAGAGCCATATTCTGTGAAAAAAGGTTTAACAACCCGGGGAAAAGCAGACTTCCCGTACATGCAAATATGGCACTGAGAACGAGGCCAATCCGATAACGCAGATCCACCGTATGATTTCTGTGAAAAATAAGAAGTAGTGTGGCTGTTGATAACAATACGACAGCAATAGATATGAAAATATACAAATTCATTTAGCAACACTCCTGTATCTTCTTTTGTAATCAAGCTGGAAAACCGCTCGATAGGCACATTTATTTATACAGTACCCGGTTTTAAAGGCTTGAATCTAAAATGGATGCCTCTAACAATACACTTTTTCCGCTTGTTTTTTATAAATCCAGGTTCGTACTCCCTATATTTATCGTTCAATTCGTAAAGATTCTTTACTCACAACCAAAAAATGCATGGGACATTTAAAACTCCTGGCGAACAGGGGTTTTATCAAATGCTCGCGGACCATTCATAACTATCACAGATGGTTATGAACCGGTTGCACGCAAAACGCGAAAGTCACACACAAAAACATTGCTGTTTTTGCGTATAGGAGGCGCTTTCAACGCTCTGCTTTTATGTTGTTGATCCCATCTCAAAAGTCGCTGCCATAGCTGCATCAACCGTGTGCGTTCTAATCTGCTGTTATATTGTTGATCCCATCTCCGATAATTCCATCCGGCCCGATAGCGTTGTCATTGTTCTGACTTTCCTTTGCTGCGGCAATAAAATAAAATGACTATGACTTTTAATCAGTAATCTCTTGTATAACGAACTCATGTTTGGTATAATTTATATGAAAACATACGTTCGGGAGGTTGTTGATTATGGCTAAACAAGAAGCAATAAGCTTCATG
>JAAYJG010000187.1 GCA_012523055.1 Ruminiclostridium sp.
CTCCCGCCTCGATATAACGAAGCTGAAGCTTCGTTGTTGCAGTGTGATGGTTTTGCTAAAGCAAAACCTGCCGTTGCAATAACGGCTGGTCGCAGGCTAAAGCCTGGCTGGTCGTAAGCTAAAGCTTTCTGCTCGCCCATGCGTCCTGGCTGCTCGCCCATGCAACCCGAGTGTGTTGCGATTGCAAGCAATCGCTTCCGTTGTTATAAGCTTATTACCCATTTTTGCCCGGTTCCATCAAAGAAAGAGCGTTTTTTTCATGTTACCTGAAATATTCTGAGATTTTGACACATTCACTGGTTTGGTGGTATACCTGCATGCAGCTTCTGCAAGACATATATAACCAGGTCATCAGGGCTCCTGAGATCTAAATCAGTAAAAACTCTTTGTTTGTGTGCTGCTTTTATGCTACTATAAAATGCAGGTACCATTCTCGTCTTTTTAGAACGATTGAACAGGAGGATATACCATGTTGGAAAGCAATGTCCGGATTGCGGATAGAATTCGGGAGCTCAGGGAGATCTCCGACATATCTTGTAACACGCTTGCACAAAGGTTGAACATTTCCATCGATACCTATATGGAATATGAAAATGCCCAAACCGGCATCCCTATCAGTAAATTGTATGAAATTGCCGGAATTCTGGGGGTACAGCTGACAGAGCTGTTAACCGGCACATCCCCCCACCTGCGATCCTACTGCCATGTGAAAAAGGGCGAGGCCCCTTATATTGAAAGATACAAAGGTTATCAGTTCCAAAACCTTGCCTTCAATTTTGCAAACAAAAAAATAGAGCCTCTTCTGGTCACCATTGAGCCGGAAGAAAACAAGCAAATGTCGCTGGTCACTCACCCCGGGCAGGAATTTAATTATGTTTTGGAGGGGCGAATCAGAATCATCCTGGGAGGCACTGAAATCATCATGGAGCCCGGCGATTCGATCTATTTTGATCCCACCATCCCCCACGGCCAGACAGCTGTAGATAACAGCCCCGGCAAGTTTTTAACCGTCATCCTGCATGATACACCATAGGCTTGCCGCTTTACAGGTTTTACGGTAAAGAACATGGCCGCATGATACACCATACGCATTCCCTTTACAGGTTTATACGATAAAAGAACATGGCTGCCAGGAACAAGCCTTCTGATTTTATGTGTTGAGGAGATTTAACATGCTTGAAAAATACCTTCCACAGACAGAGTTTCATTCCTATGAAGATTTTAAAACAAACTATAAAGTGAATACACCCGAAAACTTCAATTTCGCCTATGATGTCATCGATGCCTGGGCCGAAGAAGCACCGGATAAAACAGCTATGGTCTGGTGTAACGACGCAGGGGATGAAAAAACCTTTTCCTTTCAGGACTTTAAACGGCTGAGCGACAAGGCTGCAAATGTGTTTAAGAAGGGTGGTTTAGGCAAGGGTGACGTCGTCATGCTGATCCTGAAAAGGCGATGGCAATACTGGGTTTGCACCCTGGCATTGCAGAAACTGGGGGCCATATCCATTCCGGCCACCGCCCAGCTGACAAAAAAGGATATTGTTTATCGGAACAATGCCGCATCTGTGAAAATGATCCTATCGGTAACCGACCCGGAAATCGTGACCTTTGTCGAGCAAGCCATGGAAGAATCCCCAACGGTTACCTGCAAGGCGCTGGTGGGTGGGTGCGCGGATGGCTGGCTGGATTTTGATCGGGAGCTGGCAGACGCCTGTGAGGTTTGGGAACGACCCCAGGGCATGGATGCCGCCGGAGGCGATGACACCATGTTGATGTATTTTACCTCCGGCACCACCGGTATGCCGAAAATTGTTGTGCATGACTATTTTCATCCCCTTGGGCACATCGTTACGGCCCATTACTGGCAGGGATTGGGCGAAAATGGGCTGCATCTGACCGTATCCGATTCGGGATGGGCAAAATGCGGCTGGGGTAAAATCTATGGACAATGGATTTGTGGAGTAGCCCTGTTTGTCTATGACATGGACAAATTTGTACCCGACAGGCTGCTGAAAATGATGGAGAAGTATAGGATCACTTCTTTCTGTGCACCTCCAACCATTTATCGTTTTTTACTCCAGGAAGGGCTGTCGCGTTATGACCTTTCCTCCATCAAAAAGGCCTGTACGGCTGGTGAACCGCTGAATCCGGAGGTTTTCAACCAGTTCAGGAAGGCTACCGGCCTTCAGATCATTGAAGGCTTTGGCCAAACCGAGGGAACCGTGCTTTGTGCCAATTTTGAATGGCTTACCCCCAAGCCCGGTTCCATGGGAAAGCCTTCCCCGCTGTATGATTTGGACATTGTGGATGAAAACGGCTGCTCCTGCCCTGTAGGCACAGAGGGCAACATCGTTGTCAGGAACCTGGACAAGGGCTTGCCTCCGGGCCTGTTCAGGGGCTATTTCCGTGATGAGGAAGCCACTCTTCGGGTTTGGAATAATGGTGCGTATAATACGGGAGATGTGGCCTGGCGCGATGAAGACGGGTATTTTTGGTTTGTAGGCCGGTCCGATGATGTGATCAAATGCTCGGGCTACAGAATTGGCCCGTTTGAAGTGGAGAGCGCCCTGATCGAACATCCTTCCGTATTGGAATGCGCCGTTACCGCTGTTCCCGACAAAATCAGAGGGCAGATTGTCAAGGCAACCATCGTGCTGAAAAAGGGATGGACTGGAAGCGATGTGCTTGTAAAGGAATTGCAGGAGCATGTCAAGAAGGTCACCGCGCCTTACAAATACCCCAGAAAGATTGAATTTGTCGAAGAGCTCCCAAAAACTGTGGGTGGGAAAATTAAGCGGGCTGAAATAAGACAGAGCGATAACGAGTAGTTTTCATATCAAGCAAACCTAATCCTTTACGCATAAGCTTTGCAACAATCAGGCTGAAGATGTTAAGGGCTGCCTTCTTACGAAGCAGCCCTTTTTTGTGGCGTCTCGACAGGGGACATTCCGCAGAATCAAAGGGGACATTCCACAAAAAGGATGACCCGCGAAGCAGCGGCTGGTCGTAATCTAAAGATTGGCTGGTCGCAATTTAAAGATTGCTGCTCGCCCATGCATTCCGGGTGTGTCCCCCCTACCTAAATGTTAGAATTTTCAATAAAGTAACAGTATCGTCTCATTGTCTGCACACCTTACGCTGTGTATAATAAAAATGGTTTTAACCGATATGTGGTTAATAGCGTTATTTCTATGTCCTGTTTAAAAAGCTTGTGGGCATCACACCTACGGAATTCAGAGATAAACTAAACAGTTGAAAACCGGAAAGGAGTAAAACGATGATAAAGTTTGGTACCGGTGGCTTCCGAGCCATCATCGGAGAAGAATTTACACGGGCAAACCTGGAACTCCTGACGCAGGGGCTTGCTAATAAAATCATTCGTGAAAACCTGCAGCGGTATCCCGTGGTGATCGGGTACGACAGGCGTTTTCTATCTGTTACTGCCACCAAATGGTGCGCTCAGGTGCTTGCCGGCAACGGAATTGTTACGCAGGTGATCACGGAGCAGGCGCCCACCCCCTTGATCATGTTTACGATAAAAAGTAAAGGCACGAAATATGGTATGGCTGTTACGGCAAGCCATAATCCAGCTGAGTATAACGGTATCAAGATATTTACCGAAGGGGGCCGGGACGCCTCGGAAGAGGTTACCAGGGATATCGAAGCCGAAATCGGAAAAATCACCGCTGGTGACGTACGGCTTTTGGATTACGATAAGGCAAAGGTTTTGGGTATTGTGCGGGAAATCAACCCTAAAAATGAGTACATCGATAAAATTCTGTCGGTGCTGGATCTGGATGCGATTAAGAAGCGGCAGCCCAAAATTTTATTTGACCCGATGTACGGCGTTGGAAAGACATCCCTTCAAACCATTCTCATCACGGCCCGCTGCGATATAGATGTGATCCACGACCGCCATGATCCGCTTTTTGGAGGAAGACTACCCGCCCCGACCAATGATACGCTCAGAAGGTTGAGCCTGATGGTCTACGAGGGACAATATGACCTGGGGATCGGCACAGACGGCGATGCCGACCGGATAGGCCTGGTGGATGCCAACGGTAAATTCATTCATCCCAATGATATCCTCGTCCTGCTTTACTATTATCTTCACGAATATAAGAACTGGAAAGGATCCGTGGTTAGAAATGTCGCTACAACCCACCTTCTGGACAGGCTTGCGGCAAGCTTTGGCGAGGACTGCCATGAGGTTCCCGTCGGGTTTAAGCATATTTCGTCCAAAATGGATGAAACAAACGCCCTGATCGGTGGTGAAAGTTCCGGCGGGCTCACCGTACGTGGACATATTCACGGTAAGGACGGCATTTATGCGGCAGCTCTTCTGGTTGAAATGTTTTGTGTGATCGGAAAACCCTTTTCGGAAATTATCAATGACATTCAGCTTGAGCTTGGAAAACTTGAAATGAGTGAATTTGACACAAGGTTCACAGCCGAGAAAAAGTTGGAGCTGCAGGACTTATTGTTCACAAGAAAGCTGCTGCCCGTCTTTTCCGAAGAAGTTGACAAGGTTACCTGGCTGGACGGCTGCAAGGTTACTTTTAAAAACGGGGGTTGGATCATCTGCCGCTTTTCGGGCACCGAGCCACTGCTCAGGATTTTTTGCGAGCAGGAAACCATGGAAAGGGCCAATGCACTGATCAATGAGATGAGGGTCTTTTTGGGGCTGTAAAAGGGACGGCTTCTGACCATCAAACAAAGCCGTCCTGTAAGGTTAATGTTCAATAGAACCGGTTAATACAAACGTGTTTTTAGGCTCCTTCAGCATGTTCAGATCGCTGGTCAGGGTGACATACTCCCATCATAAGAACCAGCTTTTTTGTTCTGTGGAGTGCATGGCCGTGTGACATCCGCAGGCAGGATAGCACTGCCCAGAAGTGCGTTGATGAGAGAGCTTTTCCCCCTTTTGAATTCTCCAACCACGGCCACACGAAAGGTTCTGGTTTTCAAAGTATCGATCACTTTGGAAATCCGCTCAACCTCCAGTTCATTTTTCACAGCCTTTTGCA
>JAAYJG010000004.1 GCA_012523055.1 Ruminiclostridium sp.
GGCAAAGGTCCGGGAAATGATAAAGGATCTTCAATTTGACGTGGTGGCCGATTTTATTGCTTTTGTGCCGCAGAATATTGAACGGGACATCGCATTGTTTTCAGGAAGAACCCGTCAGTATATTTTTATCAGCTCGGCATCGGCCTATCAAAAACCGCTTTCCAGTTACAGAATTACCGAAAGCACAGCTCTGGCCAATCCCTATTGGGAGTATTCCAGAAACAAAATCGCCTGTGAAGAGAGGTTGATGCTTGAATACCGCACAAACGGATTTCCTGTTACAATCATCCGGCCCAGCCATACCTACAGCGAAACAGGCATTCCGCTGGCCATTCATGGAAAAGGCAGCTGGTCGGTCATCGATCGCATGTTGAAAGGAAAGCCCGTGCTCATCCACGGTGATGGCTCTTCTTTATGGACATTAACCCACAGCTCTGATTTTGCCAAAGCCTTTCTTGGGATCATGGGTAACCCGCCCACTGTCGCGCAGCCCATTCATATTACCTCTGACGAGGCGCTGACCTGGGATCAGATCTATGACAGGATTGGAACAGCATTAAACGTCCAGGTGAAGAAGTTTCATGTTGCATCGGATTTTCTCATCGGATGTGACCCCGGTTATGAAGGCCCTCTTAAAGGAGACAAGGCTGTTTCGGTTATTTTTGACAACAGCAAAATCAAGCGCTTTGTACCGGAGTTTACCGCGACGATGCGGTTTGATCAGGGTGTGCGGCTGAGCATCCAATACCTCTTGTCCCATCCGCAGCTGCAGGTTCCGGACCCTTATTTCGACAGCTTCTGTGACCGTGTGATCGATGTTCAAAAGAAGGCTTTGGCCAGCTTCAAGGCACAAAACTGATCGATTGAGTTATACCCCGATGCCCGTTGCCGCCAGCAGGGTAAAAATACGCTGGCAGGGGTTGTGGAGATATTTATCAAATGCCATTCAAGGAGGAGTTACAATGACCAGAGTCAATCAATCTTTTTTTGACGGACAGGAGGTCTTGTTCGTGGGTTTTTCGGAAAAGCAAAAAATGTTTTGTGAAATGGTGTACAAGGCATTTTCCGATAACGGCATCAAAGTGTACCCTTTAAACCAGAGAAAGGACGCAAGCTTTGACAGAAAGGTTTACACGGAGCTTGCCGAGCTTCAGGCCGTACCCAAAACAGCCTATGTGCTTTTGAACAAAGAAAACACCAAAAAGGCTGTACCCGAACTGGCTCAGAACGGTGTGAAAAAGGTCCTGTTTCAAAGCAAAGCCAATGTAGATCCCGAAACTCTGAGCAAATGTCAGCAGTTGGGTATGGAAGCCATTGTTGCCTGCCCGATGATGATCTTCGGCAAGGGGCTTCATAAAATACATGCTTTCTTTGCAGGTGTAAAACCATGAAAGCAGCTTTTCCTCTTGTATCCAAAGGGGCCTCCAATGAGAAACTCATGGCAGGCCTTTTCCTTGTGTTGGTGTTGTATCAGCTGCCCATATGGCTGAATGGTTTCCAAACCTTTTTTGACTTTCTGATCATTTCCGTTATAGGGCTTGCACTGGACACACTGATAAACTTCATTCGCTTTAAAAGGCCCATATGTTCAGTGTCGGCGGCGATCACCGCAGGAGTTGTCAGCACCTTGCTGCACCAGGATCCTTTGCCGATGAAATTACTTGGTATTACGGCTGCGATTCTGTTGGGAAAGCATATTTGGGGTGGTACCGGGAAAAATGCCATAAATCCGGCAATTACGGGCGTTTTCATTGTTCTGATGCTATATCCAGTGGAAATGCCTCTGTTTTCGTTTTCGATGCTGTTTGTTCCCGCTATGGTGCTGTCCCTCCTGTTTCTTCGCGTCAGGCCTTTTGCCGGGCTGGCCTTTATAGTGGGCATGCTTGTGTCATTTGCCGCGGGCGGTGCATTCTCGTGGGAAAAGCTGATTACTCATGGGGTGCTGTTCTTTGGTTCCGTGGTTCTGACCGACCCGACCACGGTTACATACAGACCGGTTTATGGGGCTGTTTTTGGATTTGTTGCGGGGCTGATACCGTTTCTTCTCTCCGGTGATCTGATTTGGGTTTGTGCCGCGATTCTCATTTTAAACCTGCTGTCCCGGGTTGTTGACGAAACGCAAAGAACAGTAAGGTATCATCTGCCAACCCGCATTCAAAAGCTGGTTCATCCGAAGAAGGAAGCAGTTGGTGCCTTCGGTGATGGGAATCCCCCACGATCTTTGAATAATCTTACCTCCGCTGAAATTCTCGACAGGATTCAACGGCACAAGGTCTTTGGAATGGGTGGCGCGGCGTTTCCCGCAGAAATAAAAATTAAAACGGTCATGGCGGCTGAGGCTGCCGACAAGTACCTGATCATCAATGGCGTTGAGTGTGACCCCGGCTTAATGCATGACCGCTGGCTCATGGAGCACCATATGGCTGAAATTGAGCAAGGTGTCGAGGTTCTGAAAAGGCTTATCGACTTTCGATCATCTGTATTGGCGGTTAAAGCTAAACAATCATATAACCCCATATTTCGAGGGTTTTGCGATACACAGGCATCCCCACAGGGCTCTGATATCCGAACAAAGCTGGAGCTGCACCAGGTTCCCGATTTTTACCCGGCTGGTGCTGAGCGCTTTCTAATCCGGGAAATCCTGCATCGGGAGTTGGATGAAATACCTGCAGAAAAAGGAATCCTGGTTTTGAACGTACAGACGGTCATCGCTATTTACCGAGCGGTTATGCTGGATCAAGACATTACCTCACGTGCAATAACAGTGGCAAACCTGAAGGAACGCACCGGTCAGGTGGTTTTTGTCAACCTTGGGGAAAAGGTTTCTGAGGTTGTAAACCGTGTTTACCCCAATCCCACCGTTATTTTTACCGGCGGTGGGCTGATGCAGGGGATCATCTCCGATGATGAAGCAGTCATCACACCTCAGGTGAATTTCATCGCAATCGGGAAAATCCCGAAATACAAGGAGTCGGTGCAGTGTTCACGCTGTGGAATATGCCTCACCCACTGCCCGGCAGGGATCAATGTTCGAAAGCTTGCGGATCTGGCGGACTGTGGCAGAAAGCATGAAGCGAAAGCTTTCCATCCTGAAAAATGTATTCAATGTGGGGTTTGTAGTTTCTTATGTCCAGCGGGCAGAAAACTCTCTCAAAGGTGTAGTATTTTATTGCGGCAATAATATTGACCGATAAAATCTGTTGTTGTATACTTGTGTCAGAATTAGTAAAATGTATTACTGAAATGGGATAACAGCGGGAATGAGAATAATTATCGCAAGGAGAGTGTGGCTGTGGCAAGGTTGGAAAAATTATTGCAAAGCTATAAACCGGAAGACGTAGATAAGCGTTTTTATTCATTGAAGGCTGAGTATGAAGCAAAGTACAAGGAGCTGGAGCAACAAAAATCAAACCTTGTAACCGATGTTTTAAACTTGAACAACAGAATTCAGCAGTTATCCCGGGAAATAAAAGCACATGAAAAGCAAAAAATGTTGATTGCTGAGACATTTATCAAAGCGAAAGAAAATGCGGACTCTTTAATGCAGTCTGCTTCTGCGGAAAAAGAGGATATTTTGCAGGAAGCAAGGGCAAATGCTGAAACAATCGTTTTGCAAGCGGAAGAAGAAGCTTATAAAGTAAGGGAGCAGGCAAAAGCGGATATATCCTCGGCAGAAAAAGAAGCTCATAAAATAAAAGATAAAGCGAAAGCCGATGTTTCCGCCGCAGAAGCACAGACTCAAAAAATCAGGGAACAGGCGAAAACCATCGTTACCGCCGCGGAGGAAGAAGCCCAAAAAATCAGGGAACGGGCTAAAACCGATGCCAATGTATTCGCGGCAGAACAAGAGCAGAAATTAAAAGCGGTTAAAGCAGAAACAGAGGATGTTATCAGGAAAAAGAACAAGATGCTTGAAGAAATGAAGTCGGATGTCGATGCGGAAAAACAGAAATATGAGGCAATCATCAGGGAAAAGATAAAAAACATTGAGACAGAATATGAAAACAGGCTTGAGCGACATCGACAAGCCTTAAGCAAGTTGAATGAAGAGTTCAGGCAGAAAGAGACAGAGTATCTCAAATTCAAGGCTCTTGTCATTCAAAGGATGGACGACGTAAAGGCTATATTGGGATAAGAATTCTCAATGAGCGCCTGCGGGGATTGTGTCCCCATACAGGCGCTTTTTGTATGCAACCAATTCATAACTGCCTCTGACAGCTATGAAAGGTGTGAGCCAGGGGAGACCGTTCGGCAGAGCCGAGCCGGCACCGATTGCATGGACGAGCGGCGCGGCGAAGCGGAAAGACCAGACATTTTATTAAATGCTTACTCTCTTCCAGGCCTGCGGCGAGAAGAGGATCAACATCGGGATCAGCTCAAGCCTACCCGCTATCATACAGAAGGAAAATACAACTTTACTCAGATCCGAGAAGCTGGAGTAGTTGCCCATGGGGCCTACAACCTCCAAACCCGGCCCCACATTTGAAATGGTTGCGACAACGGAAGTAACGGTCGAGGTTAAGTCCTTTCCATCCAGAGACACTATCAGAAAAGAAACTACAAAGATTGCCAGATAAATAAAGAAAAAAGCCATGGTTTCAGACAGAATCCGCTCATCGACAACCTTTCCTCCCGACTTCACCGTGTGTACGGCCCGAGGGTGAATAATCCTCGCTACCTCTCTTCTTGCAGCCTTCAATAATAAGACGACACGAATGCATTTTAAACCACCGCCGGTGGAACCTGCACTGGCTCCAAAGAACATGATTGTGATCAGAATCAGCTTGCTGAAGGAAGGCCACAGGTTAAAATCCGTTGTGGAGTAACCGGTGGTGGTGATTAAAGTGACAACCTGGAAAGAGGAGTGGCGCAGGCTTTCACCAAATGAAAAAAGCCCTTTGCTGAAAAGCTGTATCGTGATAAAAACAATGGCGGTGACCACGGTCCCGGCATAAAATCGCAACTCACCATCTTTGAAAAAATTGCGGATATTACCCTTAAGAATTTGAAAATAAAGGCTGAAATTCACACCAAACAGGAAGCAGAATACGGTGATGATTGCTTCCGCGGCAACATTTCCGTAAGCGCCCACACTTAAATTCCTGTTTGAAAAACCACCGGTGCCGGCACTTCCAAAGGCATGAATCAACGAGTCATACAAAGGCATTTTGGCGATGAGCAAGAGGATAACCTGTATTGCGGTCATCACCGTATAGATGGTATAGAGTATTTTTGCTGTCTGGCCAAGCTTGGGTACAAGCTTCTCGGTGCTTGGCCCGGTGGCTTCAGCCTTCATGATGTGGAATGAGCTGGCACCGACGGAGGGCAGTATAGCGAGGGTAAACACAAGAACACCCATGCCGCCAATCCAGTGTGTAAAGCTTCTCCAGAACAAAATGCCTTTCGGCAGGCTTTCGATTTCCCTCAGGATGGTGGAACCGGTGGTTGTAAAACCCGAAACGGTTTCAAAAAAAGCGTCGATGGGATGTGAAATAGCGCCGTTGAACAGAAAGGGAAGAGAACCAAAAAAAGAAAGCAGAATCCACCCCAAAGCGACAACAACAAAGCCATCCCTGGCGTAAAAGTTTTTGCTTTTAATCTTCACCAGGTACATCAGCAGGCCTGCCGCAATGGATATTAAAATAGAATAAAGAAAAGCAAGCGCATCACCCTGCCCATATATCAGGCTTACGACGAGGGAAGGAATCATACACAGTGCTTCAATACAAACCACAACCCCAAGGCTTTTGGCGATCATTCTAAAATTCAACGGGCTTCCCTCCCACGGCGAGAATATCATTGAGGCTGAAAATCTTTTTATCTTTTGAGATGATAATGACACTGTCACCCTTCTTAATGACATCGTCCCCAAAGGGAATGATGATCTCATTTTTCCGAACCAGAACCGCCACTAGAATCCCGTTCAGCAGCTTCAGTTTTTTCAGAGGCACCTCGAGGAATGGAAGACTCTCGTTCACATTGATTTCCACAGCCTCAACCTGACCGCCAACAATTTTGTACAATGCTTCAAAGGGGTTTCCCAGTGCGTTCTTCATACCGCGGGCATACCGCAGGATCAGGTTTGCCGTGATTTGGCTGGGGTTGATGACACTGTCGATGCCTGCGTTTTTAATCATGCTGATATAGTTCAGGCGATTAATTTTTGCCACAACCTTCGGAACGCCGGCCTGCTTGGCCAAAAGCGCCGCCATGAAATTGTCTTCATCCCTTCCCGTAAGAGAGATAAAAGCGTCCATTTCGGAAAGGTTCTCGGACTGAAGAACTGCTTCATCGGAAC
>JAAYJG010000016.1 GCA_012523055.1 Ruminiclostridium sp.
CGGATCGAACAACAGCTTTTGGCCCGAAACGAAGTCGGATTTGGTCCATGGATTGATCCAGACGCCTTCTTTTCTCATTCGGGACATCAAACACCGACATTTGCAAAAAATCATTGGGCACCAGCTCGGACACGCGAACTCCCATGCCGCGCAGCGCTTCACCCGTCCAGATTTCCTGCATCAGCGCATCGGCTGCAAGAAATATTTTGTAGGTATCATCCGTGGCGACGCAATATTTACGCTGATGGGATTTGCCATTCAGTTCAGAGTTGCGCAGGTAAACCGAAACAAGCTTTGCGCAAAACCCGGCCTGGCGCAACCGCATGCAAACCATTTCACACAGCGACAACAGAACCTTCCGGGCTTCGACCAGGGTATCCACATCAAAGGGAATGGTGCTGGAATTGCCGATGCCTTTGATGGGCGGACGGGCGTCTTGCGCAACTGGGCTGTTTTCAATTCCGTTGGCATAATCCTGGATCAATTTGCCCCAGCTTTTCAGGGAATATTTCAACAGCTCGGGATCTGCCTTCGCCAAATCGCCTATTGTGAAGATGTTCAGTCGATGCAGTTTGGGGGCTGTAGCCCGTCCCACCATGAACAACTCACCCACCGGCAGAGGCCACATTTTTTCCGGGATCTCTTCCGGAAAAAGCGTATGCACCATGTCGGGCTTCTTAAGCTCTCCTGCCATTTTCGCCAGGAGCTTGTTGTTGGAAATGCCTATATTAACGGTAAAACCCAACTCATCCTTTATTCTGTTCTTCAGCCGGTTGGCAGCCTTTACAGCATCACCATGGACTGCTTCCATCCCGGTGTAATCCAGAAAAGCTTCATCAATACTGTATACCTGAATTTTTGGAGAAAAATCATGAAGAATACTCAGCATGGCATTGTGACACATCATATACAGATGATACCGTGCCGGTGCCACAACAAGCTTTGGGCACTTCTGTCGGGCGGAGAAAAGGGTTTCGCCGGTGTGAATGCCAAACTTCTTTGCCGGAATGCTTTTGGCCAGCACAATACCATGCCGGCTTTCCTCGTCACCGCCAACCACAGACGGGATATCGCGAAGATCAACCGCGGCGCCCCGCTGCAGGCGATATACGGCTTCCCAGCTTAAATACGCGCTGTTTGCGTCAATATGCATGATGATTTTGTCCATAGAAACTGTCCCCCTTCTCATTCTAAAACAGAACATACGTTCTTGTAAAGAGGAATGATTTGGAATGTGGAACCCATCCCGCGCGCAGCGATGCCATCCTGCTGGGTAAACATACCTGTCAGGGGCGGCTTATTTTCGTTGATAAATCCCCGGCAGGATGTTAAGCTAAAGTGGGCTTCGCCCACAACCCAACAGCGGTACTCACAGCTACAAAACATTAATTTCTTGTTTTTATTTGACGTTTTGCAGCTGTAAGTTACTATTGACGTTGTAAACTTATGTTTTCGTGGATGAATGATGAACAGGGAGCAAATGTATGTGAATAAAAGGGTGCAAGCCAAACGCTTTTTTGCGGGCGATTTAATAATATTTTTTACAATTCTGCTTCTTGCCGTCGGGTCCTTTTTATTGATCAATATCAGATCATCCGATGGAAAGCTGCTGGCTGTCATCACGCAAAACGGCACTGAACGTTACAGAATTGCTCTTGAAGAAGTGACAGACAGAATAGAGATTGAAATAGATGGAAGCTATGTCGAGCTTCTCGTCGCTGAAAACGGCAGAATCCGTTTTGAACGAGCAGACTGTCCCGATCAAATTTGTGTAAACACCGGATGGATATCGCGCCCGGGGCAGGTGGCCGTATGCGTTCCGGCTGGTGTGATTGTGAAAATCGTCGGATATAGCGATGAAGAAGAAGAAATAGATATTTTCCTTCAGTGAGGGGCTATGAAGAGGCTTGCAACAAACGGAATATTTATTGCTTTGGCGTTAATCCTTTCCTGGTTGGAAAGGTTTATCCCTATTGAATTGATTATTCCTGTTCCGGGAATCAAACTGGGGCTGGCTAATATCGTAACCATCGTTGCCTTGATTTTGCTTGATGTGAAATCGGCGGTGATCATCACTGTGCTAAGATGTGTGCTGGCCAATATGCTGTTTGGAACACCAATGTCAATGATAATTGCTCTTTCGGGGGCGATCCTTGCTTTATCGGTCATGACCGTGCTGAAAACCGGATACAATCGTACGTTTTCTGTGACAGGAATAAGCGCTGGCGGTGCTGCAGCCCACAATATCGGTCAATTGGCGGCGGCATCACTGATGATGAAAAGCACGGCGGTATTCTACTACCTGCCTTTTTTGCTGTTAGCGTCGATGTTGACCGGGTTTGTAACGGGCATTGTTGCCCAAAGCATCATCCATCGGCTGGAAACCTTTCAGATGAAAACTAATTTTTAACGCAGCTTTTCCACCGCGTTTTGGTGCTTGCTTTCACAGCAGGTTAACGACAACGGTGCGATATCACCCCGGCATGTCGGTTCCAGTACCTTAAAACAAAGCTCACAAATTAAGATGGAAAATAGAGTGTATAACATTTTTTGTGGGGATTCGTTTCAGAACAGAAAGTGTGGGTATAATTATTTTGTAACTGAATTGGTGCTTTCAGGCCATATACCAAACAATACCGGTATGTTTAGAAATATATACCATAAAATAAAATGGGGTGGATTTATGACAGGGAAAAAAATAGTCATAGTAGGGGCAGGGTACGGTGGTATAAAAGCCGCTCTCGTTCTGAACAGGCGAAAAAAGAAAGAAAACTTGGAAATCACCATTATTGATCGGCATGATTACCATACACTTTTAACTGAGCTGCATGAGGTAGCCGGCAACAGAGTGTCTGAGGATGCTGTAAAAATTCCGCTGAAGGATATTTTCCGCTACACCGGCGTGAAGGTTGTCACGGATGAAATAAAGACCTTTGATTTTAAGAACAACAAGGTCATTTCGGAAAATCACGAGTATCCATACGATTACCTGGTGGTGGGCACGGGAAGCAAGCCGAATTTTTATGGCATTCCAGCCCAGTCCGCTTATACCCTGTGGTCCTTTGAGGATGCGATCAAAATTCGGGAGCACATTAAAAACTGCTTTGAAAAGGCGGTTGTGCAAAAGAATGAAGAAGAGCTTTCAGGGTTGCTGACATTTGTGGTGGCAGGCGCGGGCTTTACCGGTGTGGAAATGATCGGCGAGCTTGCCCATTGGACAAAGGATTTGACCCACCAACATGGAATTGATGAGAAAAAGGTGCGCCTGATCCTGGTGGATTTGCTGCCCAGAGTTTTAAACACTATGAATGAAAAGATTTCTGCGAAAGCTCAGCGCTATATGGAGAAAAAGCTTGGCATTGAGCTGATGTTGAAAACCACTATCAAAGAAATCACACCCGATGGGTTCTCTACCGGAGAAAGCTTCATTCCGGCAAAGACAGTGATATGGGCAGCCGGCATTACCGCAGGGGATTCAGCGGGCATTATGCCTGTTGAAAAAACAGCCCGTTCCAAACGCGTTTGTGTAGATGAATATGGTAGAACAGAGTACAAAAATGTTTACGCGGTCGGAGATATCTGCGGCCTTGTCAATAAGGACGGCAAAGAATATCCTGCCATGGTGGAAACAGCACTGTATTCCTCAGAGGGGGCAGCAAAAAACATCCTCAACGATATTCAGCAAAAGGAGCCTGAAAAGGTTGAGTTCAAGCTGCACGGCAGTATGGTCTGCATCGGAAATTTCTACGGGGTTTCCGAGATTATGGGAAAATCCCTGCCGATTTTGATCTCCATGCTCATGAAATACCTGGTGAACATGCACTACCTGTATGAAATAGTGGGTTTCAGAGGTGTTGGCAGATATCTGTACCATGAATTCTACGAGCGAAAGCAAAGGAAGATCCTTCCCGAAAAGCACTGGTCAACCAGAATGCAAGCCTGGTGGCTGACGC
>JAAYJG010000188.1 GCA_012523055.1 Ruminiclostridium sp.
ATCGCCGGAAGCATCAGGCCGCTTCGCCCGCACCGGTTGTATTTCATCGATGCATATCTTTCATTATCTGCTAAAAACATAAAAAACTCCTTTGAATAAACCCCCATCCTCCGCCCTTGTATATCAATGGATGTTTGCGTGAATTATGCATACAAACGCGGGTGCTGAAAGCGCCTCCTGCACCGGGGTTTTGTTCTTATCATTCTGTTTTCAGGTTTTCCTTCAAAGCATTCACCTGCTGCATGATTTCCGGAATGCTTTCCTCCATTATTTCTTTATAAAATTCTTCATAATTGAAGGTGAGCTCTTCGATATCACATTCCTGAATGTCCTTCACATATTTCTCAAGAGTTTTAAAGCTTCTTTCATAGGCATGGAAGCTATGGGCTGTATGGGTGTAGCTGCCCACTGCATAACCCAAATCCGCCGCAACCTTTCTCTGCAGTGCAATAAAGCCCACCGCGTTCATGTAGGTAGCCTGAACGGCATCATTGGATCGCATCATCACCTTCATGTGCAGTTTGTCATCGCGGATAAAGAATTGAATGGATTGCAGGCAGGCCGGGTGTGAATTGGACGTGTCCACTTCAAAATCACGAACATTCATGATAGCCCGGCGTGTGTATGGGTTTTTCTTCAGCTCGGAATATATCCAGGGCAGCTGGTGTGCAAACCTGTGATGGTAGGTATATTCCCAGCAGTTTCCCTCGCCGATCTTAAAATCGAGAATGCCATCGACAATCTCCATTGTATACTGCTGCAGCTCACGGTGGCCGCCGGGAAACAGTTTTGAAATAAACGGCTCAGCGATGGCATCCTCCACATACAGGGTCAGAGATGTTTCCAGCATGTTCGTATCATAATCCGGGCATGGAACCTTGGAACCCTCCTGGTAAAGCTTCAGCAGTGATTGATGGTATGCCTCGGGCAGAGTTCTTCCTTCTACAAGATGATGCTTCATGGTTTTACCTCCCAGAAAAATATTGAGTTCAGGTGAAAAGGCCCATCGGATATTAAGGATAAAGTGTTTGGCAGTTTCAACGCTATTGGCTCATTCCACACCCTTTCTTCAAAATATCATACCCATTCTGGATTTACAAGAGGGACAAACCATAGGGGACAGGTCCCTTGGTCAAATTGAACCAAGGGACCTGTCCCCTATGGCTTAAACTCAGGCTAAAATTCGAAGCATCCAGGCCGTAGATTCTATTTTCAGTGCAGCTTTGCTCTTCCTGTTTTCACCGAGGCCCATATGGCCACCGCCAACGTAATATTTGTCTTTGCCCTCGTTCATGTATCTCGCGGGAAATTCATACAGACCATCCTTTTCAAATTCCTGAAGGTGCTGAAGGGTTTTACGGAACCAAGCCGATTCCCGGGCAGGCTGGAAGTGTGACATCAGTTCCATGGCCCACACAACACCATCCTGGGAAAGCTGAGCATTGTTTTCAAAATAGTGATCCAAATGCACGGACCAGCCCATGCTGTAGTAGGTTCTCGGCGGAACCAGCATTAAGCCATAGCCTCTGTATAGTCTCTGATATCGCTCGTCCAGAATATATGCAATAATATCATCAATTTTGTTTTGAATGGAACTTTTTTGCAATGCGGCGGGCAGGTTGGCAAAAGCGAACATATCATGGACAGTGGGCAGCTTCCAGACATTATTTTCATATAAAAATGGATTCACCAGCGGATGTATGGCCCTTTGCTTTGGTATGGAGGGATATCCGGAAGGGTTAACATAAATATTATAATTCCTGCTATGGATAAACCCATGAATGGTGTGAACGCGTTCGGAGATGAGATCGGTGAGAATCTTGTCCTGATGCCCCATACAGATCAGCCATGATGCGGTAATCGTACAGTTTACAGTGTTAAAGAAGAATCCATTATCCGGGTTGTCATAGATAAATTGCAGGATTTCCCGGTTCAGCCTTTCAAGCCTGATGTCATCGCTTTCCTTTACGCCAAAGGATAAAAGCTTGTGCATCCAGTTCTCCAGGCAAGTATCCGCCCCATTGTGAATTTGAGGCTTTAAACGGAATTGTTCTGCGCAGTCAATCCAATACTGCACCATGGGGTGCCGAAGCATCAGCTGTCTGCGTTCCTCTGACCCCTGGCCCAAAGCAGTCGCAGCTTCATTGGCGACAATGGACTGGCCATTTTCAACAAGAAACTGATATGCCCTTTTGATATGTTCCTGCATGAATACCCCCCCTTTTTACTTGTTCGCTTCAGATCAACCCACAACGGAATCGGTTGAAAGTAAAAAACAATCGCCAATCGATACCTGCCTACACACACGATTCGCCTCTGGCAAAAACGTTGGATAGCATTTACATTGGGGACAGGTTCCTGTGTAAATAATCTTTACACAGGAACCTGTCCCCAATGTAAATTATTCCTTTAAAATGTCCTCTGTCCTGCCCAGTTCATCCTTATATCCACCTTATTGGGACAAGTTGCCAACAATATATTATCATATTGCAATGAGAAGATAAACGGAAAAATTACATTCACGTTTTTTCACCATTTCGCTATTAAAATGTGTTAAGCACGTTGTTATAGTTTATTAGGTATATTCCCTCGGCCGGAACCTGTTTCCATGATGGAGCTTTGATTGCCTAAAAACCGCGTAAAATAAGGCTAAAACGCCTTTTTTCTTTTTAATAAACTATTGA
>JAAYJG010000189.1 GCA_012523055.1 Ruminiclostridium sp.
CCAATACACCCAGAGATATGCTCTCCCGTTTGGAAACGATGGTTCTGATGGCCGGCATGGATTTGCCCGTTCGGGCCATTCGTGAGCAAATCTCATCGGCTATCGACCTGATCATCCAGCAGGCCAGGATGAAGGACGGTTCCAGAAGAATCACCCAAATCACCGAAGTGGTAGGGATGGAAGGTGATATCATTACCATGCAGGATATTTTTACATTCAAACAGGAAGGAAAGGACAACCGGGGCAGGTTCATTGGAAACATCGTTCCTACGGGAATCAAACCCAAATTCATGGAAAAAATATCTAAGACGGGTATTGTCCTTCCGTCAGATATTTTCACCGAGCGGTAAAGGAGGCGGAGTTTATGGAACTGGCTTTGGTTTTTCCGCCGATTGCGGTATTCGTTCTGTTTTTCTCTGTGTTATCGGGTTTGTTTGGAAAAACTGCTGACATAGACAGGCTGAAAAAGTATACTGACAGGAATGAGATGGCCAAAGAGGAAGCCCCTAAAAAGAAGGATTCCTACAAATCAGGGCTTGGATTTCTTGCACGGAGCATTGAAAGGCTTGGCTTGTTTTATCGGTATAAGGAAAATATGCGCAAGATGCTTGTGAAAGCCAACCTTCTGCTAAAGCCCGAAGAGATGGTATCCATTGCACTGGTATCTTTCGTCGCAGCGGGCTTTTTTGGGTTTGTGCTGACACAAAGCATTCTGTTCGCGGTGATGTTTGCATTTGTTGGAATGAACCTGCCCGCATTCATCCTGAAAAAAAGAATCAAAAAAAGAATTAAAACGATCAATGGTCAATTGGGGGACACAATTTCAATCCTGTCAAATTCATTGAAGGCAGGCCACAGCTTTTTTCAGGCGGTGGACTCTGTTGTAAATGAAATGAATGGGCCCATCAGTGAGGAGTTCGCCAAGCTGCTAAAGGAAATCAACCTTGGCGGAAGCACCGAAGGAGCCCTTGAAAACATGGTTGATAGGGTTGGAAGCGACGATGTGGAGCTGATGGTGACTGCCGTACTGATACAAAGGCAAATCGGCGGAAACCTTGCTGAAATTCTGGACAATATATCCAATACCATACGCCAGAGGGTAAAAATGAAAGGCGAAATTAAAACGCTGACAGCACAGGGGAGGATTTCAGGTATTGTTATCTCGCTGCTTCCGGTTGGTCTGGCGATGATGATGGCACTTATCAGCCCCGATCAATTCAGGGTGATGGTTACTGAGCCCATCGGCATTGTGATGATCGGTATGGCGGTTGTTATGGAGTTTATTGGCTATTTCTTTATCCGAAAAATCGTCAATATAGAGGTTTAATACCTGGAGGGCTGGATATGAACGGTTATGTTTCCTTCATCATTTTCTTTTTTCTCTTCTTCATCAATCTTTATTTACTGATCCGAGCTTTTTCCGGAAAAGAGGATTCCATCCAATCCAGGCTCAAACGGATTAAGGAGGAAGGACAGACCGAAGAGGAAACTATTTATAGCAAGCCTTTCAGCGAAAGGGTCATCAAGCCGGTGATTGAAAATGTGGGGAAAAGCCTGATGAAGCTGGCACCCACTGAATGGATTCACAACATGGAAACCAAGATTATTATGGCTGGAAAGCCCAAAAACCGTGGAGTGAAGGATTGGATCACGCTTCAGGCTATTTTCATCTTCCTCTTTCCCGGAGGAGTGTTGTTTATGATGACGCAGCTGCATGTACCGCTGAAAAGCATTGTCATGGTAACACTTTCCATCACGGCAATCATTCTTTTATACCCCAGTATGGCATTGAACTCAAAAATTCGGGTGCGGCAGAAGGAAATTCTGAAAAGTCTGCCCGATGTGATGGATTTGCTGACCGTCAGTGTGGAGGCAGGATTAAACTTCGACGCTGCGCTTTCAAGGGTGGTCGAAAAAATGCCGGGAACCCTGTCCAGGGAGTTTGAGACCGTACTGCAGGAAATCAAGGTGGGGAGGAGTAAAAAGGACGCTTTGTATGACATGGCTGACAGGTTAAACGTACAGGATCTAAGAAGCTTCATTGCTGCCGTTGTACAGGCGGATCAGTTGGGCGTAAGCCTTGGCCGGGTCTTGCGCATTCAGGCAGAGCAGATACGTCTGAACCGTAAACAGCGGATTCAGGAGCAGGCGATGAAGGCTCCGGTAAAAATACTGATACCCATGGTGATTTTCATTTTTCCTGTTATTTTTATCGTGCTTCTGGGGCCCGTGGCGATAAACCTCATTGATATGTTTTCAAATTGGTGAAGGCGGAGGACTGAATTTGTAAAAGGTAAACTGGTTTTAAGGTAAATAAAACCGGCTTGGTTAAGCCGGTTTTGGCTGCGGACTAAGGATTTGAACCCTAACAAAATGAGCCAGAGTCATTCGTGCTACCATTACACCAGTCCGCAACGCTATTTTTTTTCATTCCTGCTCTCTGGCAGATAGGAATGTGCAATACGCAACGAAATTTATTATAAACTAATTTTGCATCCAACGCAAGAGGTTTTTATACCACTTGCGGATTTTTTTATTCTCCCTCATTTGAAAAAGTAACTTCCACCCCATTTTCATGGTTAGCGGAATTTAGTTCTTCTTTGCAGTTTTATAGCCTACTGACCGAATGAATACCAAAAAATTGTACATAATGATAATATATCTCTAAAAAAGGATGAATCAATAATGATATTTCCGCGTCGTAGGTTAAGTAATAAAAAGTCTGAATCTGCTTATGAGTCAGCTAAAAAAGAAGATTCTGGCTATAGAAATCATGTAAGTGATAATTTGGATGAAAATATAAACAATATAAAAGCCGAGATTGGTTCCAGTGATCTGATCGTTAATTTATCGAAGAGTCATCCTGACGGACACATACGATTTGCATGCGTCTATATTGACAATCTAATCAGTAATCAAATACTCAGCGATTATTCCGCCGAATTGGGCAAAATTCTTATATCTGAAGAAAACATGGAAACTAAAAATTCGAAGGAATTTTTTAATCTACTCATCAATCACTTCTCCAACCTCAGGAGAGTTTCACAGGGGTCGAGCCTTGAGAAAGTACTGGATGTTTTGCTGTCCGGCGAGCTCGTATTTCTCATAGACGGACATAGCATATTTCTCTCCATTGACGCTTATTCGCCGGAAGGAAGGGCAGTTGAGGAGCCAACATCTCAAAGCATCGTCAGGGGGCCCAAGGAGGGTTTCACGGAAAAGATCGGCATCAATATTGCTCTTATCAGGAAACGGATTCGGGATAAGGCGTTAAAATCAGAAAACCTGACCATCGGAAACCGGACAAAAACAAAAGTCACTCTGATGTATATCAACGATCTCGCAAAAAAGGAGATTATTGATGAAATCAGAAGGCGTCTCAATGCAATCCAGATCGATGGAATACTTGAGAGCGGATATATTGAGGAGTTGATCAAGGACAACAGGTATTCCATCTTCCCGACTTTTCTGAACTCCGAAAAACCCGATACCGTCGTGGCAGGCCTGCTTGAAGGGAAAGCAGCGATTTTGGTCGACGGCACGCCATTTGTCCTGACTGCCCCTGCTCTTTTTGCCGAATTTTTTCAGGCAAGCGAAGACTATTATCATCAGTTTTATATTTCGACATTTGTACGCATATTCAGGTATATTGCGTTTATCTTATCCATATCTGTGCCATCCATGTACATTGCGTTAGCTTCCTTCCATCAGGAAATGATACCGACGCCGCTGCTGTTTAGCATGCTCGCAGCGCATGAAGGTGTCCCGTTTCCAACGATCATCGAAGTAATAGTGATGGAAGCAATATTTGAAATCCTGAGGGAAGCCGGTATTCGCATGCCCCGGGTCATCGGCCCGGCCATCTCTATCGTCGGCGCGCTTGTTTTAGGCCAGGCCGCAGTGGACGCAGGCCTTATCTCCGCCATGATCGTTATCATCGTCTCAATAACCGCGATCTCAAGCTTTGCCATACCAAATTACAGTATGGGAAATGCCGCGAGGATATTGAGGTTTATTTTGATGATAATAACAAGTGTATTCGGAATTTTTGGCCTTTTTATGAGCGTGATCGTTTTGATTCTTGAATTATGCCGGCTGAAATCGGTTGGCGTTCCATATATGTCACCGTTTGCCCCAAAAGCAAAAATCGCTTTAAAAGACACGATCATCAGATTCCCTTTGTGGAAAAGCATGGCGAGGCCGGAGGGGATCAGTGCCGACACCTCTCCAAGAGTTAATGATAAAGATATTGTCACTGCCAGGCAAAAAAAAAAGCCAGAATTCAGGTGATATAAATGAAATCAAAAGCCGTGTTAGCCCTCTTAATATTACTTTTATTCCTGCTTTTAAGCGCCTGTTCGACCAGAGAGTTGAATACTTTCAGCCTCGTAACTGCGCTGGGGATTGATAAGGATGAAGCTGGGTATATGGTGACGTACCAGGTGCTCAATCCCAAGGCAGTCGCCTCCAAAAAAAGTGTTAATGAATCAACTTTTGTTCTCTATTCAGAAAAAGGAAACGACCTGGGCGAGATCGAAAGACGCACCACAACACAGGCAGCCAGAACGTTGTACTTTGCGCACGTCAGATCTATTGTAATCGGCGAAGACGTCGCCAGAGACGGGCTCAAAGAAATCCTGGATTATCTTGTCCGCTCTTATGGATTCCGCAGCGATTATTATTTTGTTGTCGCAAAAGGAGTGACGGCAAACCAAATCCTCAGCACAGTGACGACGATAGAATCGGTATCGGGCGTGAAATTATTCGATTCAATTGAAAACTCGAAAAAATTGTGGGCGCCGGTAGATTCATTAAAAATCTTTGAACTTGTCAACGACATCAATGCCAAAGGGACTAACCCTGTTCTTGCTGGGGTTGAGTTGTATCAGAAAACCGAGGATATGGATTCCATTAAGGGACTGGAAAAAAGCAGGACGGGAAACCTAAAGTTAACCGATCTTGGCGTGTTTCGTGACGACAAGCTGATCGGTTGGCTCAATGAAACGGAAGGCCGTGCTTTGTTCAATATTGTTGGGAAAACCAAAAGATCGGTGAATTTTGTCGATTATGATAACAACACCCATGTATCTGTGGATTTAACCATGAATAAGACAAAGATCAAGGTATCCCTGTCGGACGGCAAGCCTGTCATAAACGTTATGTTTTCGTTTGAAATGGATATCTCTACAATGACGGGCAATGTCGATTTTACAGATAAAGAAAATCTGGATAAGCTAATCAGCCTTGTGAATGAAAAATTTACTAGTATTAGCATAAAAACGCTATACAAAGCTCAAAATGAATTGAAAACCGATATCTTCGGCTTCGGCGAAAGTATCCACAGAGCATTTCCAAAAATGTGGAACGAGCTGAAGGATAATTGGGACACTGAGTTTACGAAACTACAGGTAAACTTTTTGTATGATACGAAGGTTAGGGATATGGGGTTAATCTTGAAATCAATTATCAAAGAAGAGGAGTAATCAGGATGGCTTTAATCGTTATTCTATTGGTATTAGCCTTTGCCGCCATACTCTGTATCATCGAGGTTCCAAAGCTGCTTCGTGCAAAATCGTTCAAAGAACTATGGTCCTTTTCGCTGCTGCTCGCCATGGGCGTCGGTTTGTCGATTTTGAAGTCACTGAAAGTTGAAATAGGTAATCCTGCGGATTTATTTGCATGGATATACTCGCCGCTTAAGAACGTTATGGAAACCTTGCTAAAGAAAGGATAAAAGGCTGCCTCGAATGGTAAAAACAAAAGTATCACCCCGTCAACTTATAATTCTGACGTCGGGCTTTTCATTCGGCACTGTTCCCCTGTTGCTCCCATCAAGCATCGCGAAATTAGCGGGACGGGACGCATGGCTCTCTATTTTGTTCGGTACGGTCACAGGGTTACTCTTTATCTGGATATTTGCCAAGCTTGGTGAACTGAATCCTGACAAAACGTTTGTTGAAATAATTCAGCTATATTTCGGGAAAATGGGTGGGGGATTTGTTGCCGTATTTTTTATATTATCGGCGCTTGTGGTGGCTGATCAGGGCGTCTGGTATATGAGCGATTTTATTCGCACTGCATTTGCGTACACATTACCGGCCTTACCTATAAACGTATTTTTTATTGCCGTATTGGCTTTCGCCCTGCTGTGCGGTGTTGAGACGATGTACAGGACAGCAGAGATGCTGTTTGCTTTTGTATTTCCTTTCTTGATGATTATTATATTGATGATAATACCAAATATGGAACCGGAAAACCTGCTGCCGGTCATGGAAAAAGGCGTGACTCCTGTTGTAAAAGGCAGCATACTGTTCCTGAGCAATTGCACATTGCCGCTCGTGTTTTTAAATACGGTGTATCCGGTCTGCTTCGAAAATGTGAAGGAGGCAAAAAAGGCCTTATTCAAGGGGTATCTTCTGGGCGCCTTTACAAACTTAATTACAGTAACCGCCTGTGTTCTTGTGATGGGTAGCAGCCTGATCGCAAACCTCCGCTTTCCCATGTTCATTACATCTGAAGGAATCGATATTCTTGTCATTTTTTCGAAGATTGAAGCTGTAACTTTCTTTATCTGGGTGAGCGTCAGCTTTATCTCGGTTTTCTGCTATACATACGCCGGTGTTTTCGGCCTGGCGCAGCTGCTTAAAATGAAGAGCTATAAAATTCTTGTCCTGCCGATGGGGCTGTTGTTAGCAGTATATTCCTTAAATATATATACAAATACGTCATATCAAATAAAATGGGATTCGACCGTTTGGCCACCGATGAGCTTTACGCTGGGGTTTATTTTTCCGATTGTTCTGCTCATCCTGTCTTTCATCAGAAAGATTATGGGTAAATGAACACAGGGGGACGGTTCTTAAAGAAGAAGGAAATCGAATGGTCGATGTCGAATATATGCCTAAAAAATGTTTTTCGACTTCCTTCTTCTACGCATTTGAAAATTTTGCGCTAATAAGAAAACGGTTTCTTCCGAACCTACTATACGTTTTCAGTTTTCTACCACTTGCACAAATGCGTAGCGCAAAACTTCCAAATGCTTTTCTAAGAACCGTCCCCCTGTGTTCGTCCTTTACTTGAAGTTGACCTGGCATTTTGCTTTACTGCTCTATTTCAGGGCAAAACTTCCGATTGACCCCTTTAAGAACCGTCCCCCTGTGTTCGTCCCTGTGTTAAAAGACCTCCGTTGCCGGAGGTCTTTAATTTGGCTGATTTCAAGGTAGTATGTCGGGGCAAAAACCTGGTAAAACCTCGGAATGTGGCTTGTGTATGAAAGTGTGCATGAGGCTACTGCGAACCGCCGCCGAGCAGGCTGTTGATGTACCCGATAACTGCTGTGGCGGTAAGACCCCAGAGCTCCGCCGCAGTAGAAACCGCAGTTTTTCCAAGCTCGCTGTCCACATCCTTCGAGTAGCCGGTCTTATTCACCAGTTTGGCGGCAGAGCTGTTTGCCTTCGCTTCATCTAGCGCGTCATTCATGAACGCAACCATCACGGCCTTGACCGTCATATCCTGCACAGCCGCCCCGACCCCGCTGACAACCCCGGCAGGGTTGCCCGCATCATCCTGGTCATAGGTGATATGGTACCAGCAGCGGTAGATAAAGTAGCAGCTGAACCAGATGGCAGCTTTCTTTTTGAAATTCGGGTCATTTCGTTCGGGTGGGTCAAAGAAGTTGTCGATCATACCGATCATCTGTTCCATGCGGTTGTTGAAGAATTCCTTGAAGCCTTCCACGGTGAGTTTATCATTGGAATACATATCCACAATTTCCAGAAGGGAATCCTTGGCCTGACCGATCAGAATGGAGGCAAACGGGCCACCAATGGGGGCGAGTGCCATATCCAGGGCGATATCTCCGATGTTTTTGGCAAACTCCAATGCGACGATGGCTGTGTCCGCATATGCAGCACTGGACAGGTAACTGTCCCGCTTTTGCAGAATCTGATTCTCAGCGGACTTCCATACCTGCTTGCGGTAGGCCTGATAATCCTTAATGCCGAATTTGCCCCAGGTTTGTTTGCACTGTTTCAGTCGTTTTTCCCTAAGCTCGCCTTCCATATAGGTTTCGATGATATACAGGCAGTTCTCATATTCCTGCTTCAGATCATGGGAATACTGCACCAGGTCGGGCATGAGCTTCATAGCCGTTTGATAGGTTAATTCACCCGCTTTTACTGCTAGATCAATATCAGCGGGATTTTCAGAAGGGAAGGGCTTCTTCGCCGTGAACAGGTAGTTCGTTACCCGATCTGAAGCCGAATCCGAATCGATTTCCCATGAGATTCCGATGGTCTTGTACAGTTCCTTTTTATCTTCAACCGAAATTTCAACTTCTCCCGCGGGCTTCACATCCAGGATTCGTTCCGGATCATTCCAAACCCCGATGGAAAAGCCGATGGGGGTTTTCGCCATCTCTTTTTTCTCGCGGTTGACGTATCGGGCATGAATTTCCTTATCTCTGCCATGCCATTCGGGTACAAGCCCTTCATAACATACGATTACTTCTATTGCTGAGCGCACATGCTCATTCTGATCGCTTTGCGCGGTAAGCTCTACCCGGAAGGTCTCGAAAAGCTTTTCAAGGTTCTCAGGCTTGGTGGCCTTATCGATGGCAATGATTTGGTAATTGTTTTCCTTGCCTGTTTCCAGACGCAGGTCAAAAAAGTCATTGCCCGAGGATTGCAATTGAACAACCGGAGTGCCCATGAAATCTTTTGGAATACAGGGAAGGGTAAACTCCCGTCCGCTACCGGCCAGTGTATACAGCTGATTGTTATGTTTACTCATGTACTCAATATACGGGTCACCGATCAGGCGGAAGGTAACATTGTTCTGGAACGTGCCGCCCTCACCAGTGAATTTGAAGCATACAACACCCTCCTCGGGGTTACCGGTATTGATGGCAGATTCCGCCTCGACAAAGGCACCCATATATTCCCCTGATATCTGAGGATCCCGTACCTTTACGAAGCTTGTTCCCGGGAAGATCTCGATGCGTCCTGTCAGATCCATGCGGCTGATTTCCGTGCCCTCGCGGGTGATTTCCACCATTCGTGCATACACGGGAACGGCAGGTGCGTTATATCGGATTGCATTGCCAAAATCCTTGTATAGCACCATTTTATAGGTACTTCCTTTTTCATCTGCAGTGTCGCTGCCGCTGCCGGCAGCCGATGCCCCTGCAGCGCCCAGAGTCGTCATAAGTCCCAAAGCGCTGATCACAATTGCCGCAGGTACTGAAAAATCAGTTTCACCGGGCCCTTCTGATGCATCAGTATTCAGTACCAGATTATTCACACCATATTTCCATTCATACAGATAATAGATGTGAGCAGTGGTCATCTCATCTTCTTCGTTGGTGTGAGCGATGTTTTTGTAATCGTGTGAATATGTGTTGAAACCGACGATCAGCTCAATTCCCATGATCTCCCCGTTGGTCAGACCATAGGGGACGAAACCGGAAACCTTCATCTGTTTTGTCGTGGTTTTCTCATCCACGTCCAACTGGGCATTGCTGATTCGCGCACCAACCCGGACGTTCTTGCTGATTTCCTTTCCCTCATAAACTTTCATCCAGCCATACATTAAATAGTTCGTATAATCAAAATACTCAATATAACTGTCCTGCACATCAAAATTCACCTGCAGCTCAAGTTCCTGATTTTCACGAAGATATTTCGGTGGTTTGTCAAAGGTGATTTTCGTTTTAAAGAACTCACCGGCATAATAGTGGATGGGCACATACTCTCCGTCTTCCAGTTCAACGATGTCGGAGATGTACTCCTCACCG
>JAAYJG010000190.1 GCA_012523055.1 Ruminiclostridium sp.
AATATGGACAGTGAATGGCTTTATATGGCCGTTCAGACCCAGGATAAAAGCCATCTGCTCAAGTGCAAAAAGAATGGATCGAATGTTCAGACCATCAATGAGTATAAAGAAAACGACATCCCCGGAAACATTTATGTTAATGATTCAAATATCTATTATACACTGCTGCGCGGAAGCAATAAGCAGATATTGTTCAGAATGAATTCGGAAGGTCAGAACATCGCCCAGATCACCTGGAACTATGGTGCATATCCGCAGCGAATTAAAGAAGTTCTTAGACTAAGCGCGGACGCCAATGAGCAGTTGAAAAGTGTCAGCACCTTTCAGGTCTCAAAGGTTGAAACCGGAAACAAGACCCAAACCCAGACCATAGACCGCAAGAGCAGCCATTCAGAACCCCTTTATTATCAATCTATAAAAGATGAAAATGAAAAAACTGATATTGAGATTTGGATGGACGCAAAATATCGCTATACAAAAAGCTTTGATGAAAATCTTTGGAGTATCAAGCCCCATAATACCGATAAAAGTGTTCTTCAAAAAAGTATCCTGTCGTACATATTGCCTTCAGAAGAATTGTATAACAACCTGACCATCAATGAGCACAGCAATCGAATTACACTCAGCGGGACAGGCTCATTCCCAAACCTGATGAAAAGCTTCGCAGAAAGTGGAGAGCTTGTCTTCAACAGCAACTCTGACTTTTTTGAGACGGTTTCAATCGTCATTGTCATCAACCAGGATAGTTATTTGATCGAAGAGTTTACACTGGAGCTGGTTTTCTATCCTCAAAAGGCTCAAAATAATGATGGAAAGGCATCCTCCAGCCGTTATTCCTTCCTCAACAGCCGCTTTAACAATACCCTTCTGTATGTGCCCGCTTCGCTTCAGCAGTCACTCAACGCCAAGTATCAGGCAGATCTGAAGATACAGCAGGCATTAAGGCTTGTGAATGAAGGCAAGCATCAGGATGCGGTCAAGCTGTTTGACACAGCTATCAGCCTGTATTCGAAGTCCTATTCTGCTTATCTTCACAAGGGAAACGCGTTATATCAGCTTGGCAAATACAAGGAAGCCATCGTTACACTGGATCGTTACCGCGAACATGCACCGGATGATATCGAAGCGATATTGCTTGAGGGATGGTGCTACCTGAAGATGTACAACACGTCAGAGGCTGAACAGTTTGCCCGGAAAGCGCTTAACCTGGAAGAAAACAATACGACTGCGTTAAACCTGATGGGATCTGTCGCCGCGGCAGAAGAGGATTATTTTGCTGCCCGGGACTTTTATGAAACGGCGATTCAGCTGGACAAAACCTATTATGAAGCCCATTTGAACCTTGCTTCTGTATTGTTCAACGTCGGAAATTATACCAAATGCATACAGGCCGTTGAGGAATTTTTGGACCGTTTTCCATCCGACAGGGAACTGATGTATCTGAAGGCGCAAAGCCTCTCCAAACAAGGGAAAAACAAGCAGGCTATCGGTGTTTATGAACAGATCCTCAATAAGAATACCTCCAACGATTTTGTGACCATGACCTATATTGCCATCGAATATGAGACCCTTCAAAATTATACCAAAGCTCAGGAATATGCGAACAAGGCCGGACAGGTATACGAAGACTACAATCTTTTGAAAAGCCTGGTTGAAAGGCTGGTGTATGACAGGTCTACCAGCTCATCTCAGAAGCTAGTCGATTTTATTCGAAGAAACTACCTGTTCTTTAAGGAAACCGATTCAGTAAACGATGCTTTTAACACCATTACCGCCAAGATGAACGGATATACAACACAGGATGTTAAAGAGCTGTTGGAAGCCATTAAAAGCCCGGAAGACAATTCCACCTTTTTACTGTCCGGTGAAGACTATAATGCTTATATGAACAGGCAAACTCAATCTCTTGCGCAAACAAAGCAGGAAGGAAACATGGTTTACTTCGGCATGAAAACATTTTCCCAGGAAATAGGTTTCAAGTTTACAGAATATATACAAGACATCAAAAATCCCGAAGATAAAATACTGATCCTGGATTTAAGGGATAACAACGGCGGTCTGTCCAGCGAGGCAAATATCATTCTTGATGCGTTGCTGCCCGAATGCACACCAAGCTATATCATCGAAAGAAACGGCTATATCACAACCTTCCGCTCAGGAAAAAGCCATACCGCATTTAAAAAAATCGGCATTCTTGTGAATGAAAAAACATCCAGCAGTTCTGAACTGCTCGCGCTCAGCCTGAGAATCTATGGCAATGATGTTACAATAATTGGTAAGGAAACCATGGGGAGGGGGATAGGGCAGATTGTTTATACGGATCGCATGAAGCAATATGCCATCTTCCTGGTGAACCATTATTGGAATGTCAAGCAGGAGAACATTCATGATGTAGGGCTGACGATCGATATCAGGGTTGGCAGCGATGATCCTGATTATACAAAAGCGATAACGAAATTCCTGAAAAACTAACACGCACCATGAAGCCCAGGCATATCGATTAGGGCGGTTATACTAATCTTCAGGATTCTTTTTTAAGGCATGAAAATTGGATAATGGGTTGCTGTCCACGGCATTTTTCAGTTGTTGTGTGTCCAGATGCGTATAAATTTCTGTTGTAGCGATGCTTTCATGACCAAGCAATTCCTGCAGCGAGCGAATATCCACATGGCCATAACGATACATCAGAGTAGCTGCCGTATGCCGAAGCT